>JALRDR010000031.1 GCA_023262145.1 Planctomycetaceae bacterium
GGCACACCTGAGAATGACGACTTCGAATTCATCTTCACCGGGCATCATGTCACTCGGCGATGCAATGCACACACGGATCGCGGTCAGGGTTTTGGTGGTGCTCCGATTTTCTACGGGCACTATCCGCATTCAGAAGAGAACATGCGAGAGAACTTCAATGAACAGAAGGATCATCCTGGCAACCTGTACTGGTATCAGGGACGAATCTTCAACGAATTCGTACAGGGGCTTGCAGCAGTTCAGCAGGAGCAGGGCCTGGTGACCGGGGATCCGCGAAGTGAGAGTCCGGAGGCGGTCATTGCAAAGACAGATTCTGCAGCAGGGCTTGATTGTTCCACGTTAAGTGCGGATCAGAAACAACTGCTGCTCACGACAATGAAGCGAATGCTGGCGATGTTTCGCGCCGATGATGCAAACGCCACGATCAGTGATATTGAACGTCGTGGCATTGTTGATCGTCTGCATGTCTCGTGGTATCAGGGAAAGTATGATATCGGCTCTGATGGCGTGTGGGATACATGGCAGATTGAGGGGCCTGATCTGGTCTGGTACTTCCGTGGTCAGCCTCACATTCACTGTTACTTTCATCTCAGGGGATGACCGTTCCGGCTGGTGGTATGACTCTGCGTGAGTGACTCCCGGGCATTCGTTTCCAGCAGCGACTGTACGCTGCACTCGGGAGGCAGTGCGGCCGTGAAGTTGCGGCAGATTGTCCGGCGGTCAATGTTTTGCCGTTGCATGGAGGAATCTCGAAATGCCTGGTGGAATCAACGTTGTACTGCTGTCTGTACTGCTGCTGTCCGTGACCGGCACTGGCGTTGCTTACGCGGACGAGCAGCAGAGCAGTACCACAGGCTCATTGCAGGGGCTCTGGCGTGTGACAGCAGTGGAGTCGGGCGGGAAGACGGTAACAGAGCATCCGTATTCAGACCGCCAGTTGCTGGTGCGGGGCAGCCGGTTGTCCTTTGCGCAGGCTGACGTGCTGGCGGAGTATCAGGCTGATACTTCTGTGGTGCCGCAGCAGATTGATATTCCAGTGTCGGATGGCGGGAAGCCACTGCAAGGAATCTACAGGCTCGCTGATGGTGTGCTCACGCTGTGTCTTGCTGATACCGCTGCCAGTCCACGGCCGCGTGACTTTTCAACACGCGGGACAAAGCATGTGCTGCTGACCATGCAGTCGGTGCAGCCGTCAGATCTGCAGCAGCTGTCAGCACCACCTGAGAAGCTGGAGATTCGGCATTCGCAGCTCGGTTACCGCAGCACTCTTGTGTTTTATTCATTCGCAGATGCGCGGGCCATTCTTGTGCTGAGGGTGGGCAACGGGGATGAGTCGTTTCCTGTGCAGGCTGCGGTGCATCTGTTTTCGCCGGAGTTACCTGCTGCGGACATGAGAAAATGGATCAACAATCAGCATTCCGACGGACTGTTCTTTGATGCACCAAAGCCTGAAAAGACGATCGAACTTGCTGTGGGATCCTGTCCGGTGACGGTCGCGAAGCAGACCGGCACAAGTACCAATCCGGGCCCGGTGGGTGGTGAATATCGGGACTTCAGTGTTCGGGTTGTCGTGCAGGGGCGGCGAGTTACGGATGCCTTCAGTCTGCCGTCCTTCAGTGATTCCCTGCGAGTGCATGTCGCTGGGAAGCCTGTCGCGGTGAAGAACTGATCAGTCGACAGTTCTGCATCCGGACGGTCGCCGATGCTGGCCGGATGGCAGATGCCCGCCGGCTGGAATTCAGTTGCACAGAATGTCCCGAGGAGTTGACATCATCCGATGATTGAAGTGACAGGAATTCTCTGTTCGCTGCTGCTGCTGATGTTTCTGGCGTGGCGCGGCGTGAGTGTGCTGGTGATCGCGCCGTTGTGTGCCCTGGCTGCGGTGTTGTGTGACGGCAACACGCCGCTGCTGGCTGCGTATACTCAGATCTTCATGCCCGGCGTTGCGCAGTTCATCGCGAAGTATTTTCCGCTGTTTCTGCTGGGATCGATTTTTGGCGCAGTCATGCAGCATTCCGGTGCTGCTCGTACGATCGCGATCGCACTGACGGAACGAGCCGGCAGTTCGCGGGCTGTGCCTGCGGTGGTGCTTACGTGCGCAATTCTGACGACCGGCGGTGTTTCCGTATTCGTTGTGGTGTTTGCGGTCTGTCCGATTGCTGAATTCCTGTTTCATCGGGCGAACATTCCACGCCGGCTGATTCCCGCGGCGATTGCCCTGGGTTCATTTACTTTTTCAATGACTGCAATACCGGGCTCGGTGCAGTTGCCAAATCTGATTCCGATGCCGGTCTTCGGGACGACACCGTGGGCAGCGGCTGTTCCCGGACTTATTGCTGCTGTCGGCATGCTGGTGGCCGGGGTCTGCTGGCTGGAGTATCGGGTGCGGCTGGCGCGTCAGCGGGACGAGGGGTATGGGGATCAGGGGTTCCGCGAGGCACTTTTGCCAGAGCGGGACCTGCCATCGGTATCGGCGGCGGTACTTCCTGTCGTGATGGTGATTGCCGCGAATATGCTGTTCTCGGAGTGGGTGATTCCCGGCTGGGACACCGGATATCTGGAGGAGGAGCGATTCGGCAGCGCTTCGCTCAGCAGCGTGGTGGGGACCTGGTCTGCCCTGCTGGCCCTGTTACTGGCCGTGGGGACGGCGTTGCTGCTGTTTCGCCGTTCATTCAGGAATTTCAACAAGTGGCTCACTGAGGGGGCTCAGTCTTCCCTGCTGCCTGTGTTCAATACGGCTGTCGAATACGGGTATGGCAGAACGATCGCGGCACTGGCCGGATTTGCAGCAATACGTACCTGGCTGGGATCACTGAGCCCCTCCAGTCCGCTTATTTCGGAGGCGGTGACGATTAATGTACTGGCGGGGGTGACAGGTTCAGCTTCGGGCGGGCTGAGTATTGCCATGGAGTCGATGGGGACCACATGGGGGGAGCAGGGCACACGTCTGGGAACAGACCCGGAACTGATGCATCGTGTCGCAGCGCTGGCATGTGGTGGCTTTGACAGTCTGCCACATAATGGCGCGGTGATTACATTGCTGCTGATCTGCAAATGTACTCATCGCGAAAGCTATGCGGACATTGGCGTCGTCAGTGTCCTGATTCCATTCCTGACAACAGTGCTGTTTCTGATTGCAGTGTCCTGGTGAAGTGCCATTGGCAGAGGCAACTGTGACAGGAGTCAGCCTCCCGGAAATGCCCGGAGTCTGGCGCAGAAAATCCTGATCGGAGCAACTGATGTGGACGCTGATTTTGCGTGGTTGCAGACAGTCTCTCCCGAGTGGGGGCGATTCGTTGCAACGATTTCAGATGATGTTCTGTGGAATGGCAGTAACGCTGTGGCTGAGCAGCGTTGTTCTCGCGAATGACTGCGATGAGGCGAAGCCACCGAACGTTCTGTTCATTGCTGTCGACGATCTGCGTCCGTCGCTCGGGTGTTATGGGGATCGCACGGCTGTGACACCGAATATTGATCGGCTGGCTTCCCGTGGCCTCGTGTTCAATCGGGCGTACTGCCAGGTGGCCGTCTGTAATCCATCGCGAGCGAGTCTGATGACAGGGCTGCGACCGGACACACTGGGTGTCTGGACGTTGCCGATTCATTTTCGTGAGGCGAAGCCGGATGCCGTGACGTTGCCACAGTGGCTGCGTCGGTCCGGTTACAAGGCAGTCAGCCACGGAAAGATCTTTCACAACCCGACTCCGGATCCGCAGTCGTGGTCAGAACCAATTCGTAACCCGGAAGGGGTTCAGCAGGGATATCCTGAAGGCTGGGAGCAGGTTGTGCGCGAGGCACAGGAGCAGCTCCCTGCTGACGACTGGAGAAAAGACAATCTTCGCGGGCCTGCCGTCGCGGTCGCGGAGGTTTCCGATACGGAGCTGATTGATGGTGCCAGAACGGATCTGGTGCTTGAAGATCTGCGTCGGCTGGGTCGGGAAGATGCTCCATTCTTTCTGGCGATGGGATTCATTCGTCCGCATCTTGCCTGGATTTCGCCGAAGCAGTACTGGGATTTATATGACCCGGGGCAGCTGCCGTTGATTACTGACGGGCAGGTGAATTCGGACACTCCACCAAACGCGTTGTCGGACAGCTATGAACTGACTCACTATGTGGATCAGATTGACTTCCCGAAGCCGTGGGATGACCGACGAATCAGTGCAGCGACTGCAAGGGAACTGATGCACGGCTACTACGCCTGCGTTTCCTACGTGGATGCTCAGATTGGCCGTATTCTGGATACGCTGGATCAGGAGGGGCTTGCCGAGGACACGATTATCATTCTGTGGAGCGATCACGGCTGGAAGCTGGGTGAGTTCAATGGCTGGGGAAAGATGTCGAATTACGAGATCGACACGAGAGTCCCGCTGATCGTTTCTGCTCCGGGGATGGCAGCTGCCGGGAAGACCACGGAGAGTCTGGTTGAGTTGCTGGACCTGTATCCGACGATCTGCGAACTGACGGGACTGGAAACGCCTGAATTCGCTGAGGGCTGCAGCCTGGTGCCGGTTCTTGAGGACCCCGCTGCGAGCGTGAAGCCGGCAGCATTCAGCCAGTACTATCGAAAATACGAGAATCGAGAGTACATGGGCTATGCCATGCGGACCGCAACCCATCGCTTTGTGGAATGGCGGGATTTTACCAGCGGGGAAGTCACTGCGCAAGAGCTGTACGAGCACGGAGAGACGCATGCAGAGACACAGAATCTGGTCGGTGCTGCCTCAGCAGAATTTCTTGACAGGCTGACCGAACAACTGCTGCAGTCACACCCGCGCAGAGCTCTGAGTATGACGCCGGCGGTGCATTCGAATCCGAGCCCCGGAAGATTCCCGGTCCCAATTCAGTTTCACAACCAGACATCGGTGACAGTGAAGATCCACCCGATCAGCACAACTGGGCGTCGCTCTCGGGCACACGTTCTGCAACCGGGGGAAGAGACACAGATCAACGCCCGAATTGGCGGTGTGTTTGTCGTGGAAAGTGATGACGGGCTGGTGTATCAGATTCATTCACCCGTTTATCCGGCCCGTCCTGTAGTGATTGAGCCAGACCCGGGGTAAAGCCGGAAGACTTCAGTACCGAGTCCTGGTCCTTTCGGCTGGGTGAGCAGCAGTCCGGATTTACCGAGATTTTTCAGAGAGAGAGGGCGGTGTGCGTCAGATTGATGTGAAACATCTGGAGCAGCGACTTGAAGAGGTGATCGAGGCCGCCTTGCAGGACGGCTGGTCCGGCCCACAGCCGTCGCTGCAGATTCTGCACCTGATGGCAAAAGCGGCGGTCACTGTTCTGGAGGCATCCATTGCTCAGGCACCTGAACAACGACGGCGGACAGATGACTGATGATGACAGGCTTTCGCCGCGAATCTATGCTGTAGTCAGTTTGAGAGAGCGTCCCGGTCAGTAGCGATCGCAGCATGCTGCGGTGTGAGCTCCTGACGGTTGCTCGTGGAGTAGTAAGCATGTCCATTCCTGTGACTGGTCAGACCGAGACGTCGCGACTTCCGGTGCATCTGAAAATCAGCATAGTCACGCGAGTTCTGTATGCGCTGGCACTGCTGGCTTCCGGTGTTCTGTGGATTCTGCTGTTATGGCGGATCATCTTCGATGCTCAGGTATTGCCGTGGTATTCACTGCTGGCAGCGCCGGCGGGAATTCTGGTGGCAGATTTTTGTTCTGGCCTCGTGCACTGGGGCTCTGATACATGGGGCAGCGAATCAATGCCGATCCTCGGAAAGCGATTGCTGCATCCGTTTCGGGTGCATCATGTGAATCCCGCAGATTTCCTTGATCGAAGCTTCCTCGACACAAATGGTGATATTGCCTTTCTTGGTCCGCTGGTGCTGCTCCCGGCTCTGCAGATCCCTCTGGAGAGTCCACTCCTGGTGATGGCGACGATTTTCATTGCTGCGTTTTCAATTGCCGGGCTGATGACCAACCAGATTCATCAATGGGCTCACATGCAGCATGCTCCTGTACTGGTCAGATGGTTGCAGCGATGGGGAATTGTGCTTAGCCACACAGCTCACGAGAAGCACCACAGACCGCCATATGACAGGAACTACTGCATCACAACAGGGTGGTGCAATCGACCATTGCAGGCGATACAGTTTTATCGGGGGGCTGAAGTGCTGATTACCAGTCTGACAGGTGCACAGCCTCGAACAGACGACCACGATTTTGCCGCTCGGCTGAGGATTCAGGGAGTGCATTGTGAAGGACGCTGTGAATTCGGATGCAGGTGTTGGCAGTGAGCCGGTTGCAGATGCCGGGGCGGGCGGAGGGCCGTCCGATGTGCTCCCGCGACTGGCACTGGAGACGCCAGAGTCGACGGAGTTTGGTCAAGGCTGGGTCAGTGGCCTCATCTCGGCGGTCACGGGTCTGGCGGCACTGGGGACGGTACTGTGTTTTCACTTTCCAGGGGCAACGGTTGCGGAGATTCGCAGCTATTATCCGGTCGAGTTGATTCGGGCATTGATTCATCTGTTTCTGTTCGTCTCCTTTGTGCTGGGCTCAGTGAGCATTTGTCTGCGTCGCAACAAGACGCTTGGACTGATTGGTATCGGCAGCACAATTGTTGCAACTCTGCTTGGTGGTTCAGCGGTTGAGATCAGCGGGGATATTCAGGAGACGTTTCTGGGGCTGGACTGGGTCATCCTTGATCTGATCCTGTATTCGGCGGTTTATATCCCGCTTGAACGTCTGTTTGCCCTGCATCCCGGGCAACCGGCATTCCGCAAGGAGTGGACAACAGACGTCACGTACTTCTTTCTGAATGGCCTGCTGATCCAGGTCATTGGACTGTTGACGATCAAGCCGGCAATGCTTTTTTTTGACTGGGCACGCCTGGATGCGATTGTTACGACGGTGAGTGGTCTGCCGCTTCCGATTCAGGTTTTGTTGTGTGTCCTGCTGGCAGACCTGACGCAGTACTGGATTCATCGTGCGTATCATCAGATCCCTGCACTCTGGCGATTCCATGCGATTCATCATTCTGCCGAAGTGATGGACTGGATGGCGGGAGCAAGACTGCATTTTGTGGATGCGGTCTCGACACGATGTCTGACCTATATTCCGCTGTTTCTGGCAGGGTTCTCAGAAGCAGCGATCGCTTCTTATCTGGTGATCGTGATAATTCAGGCCACGTTCATTCACGCCAACGTCCGCTGGGAATTTCGACTGATTCAGAAGTGGATTGCGACGCCCTGTTTTCATCACTGGCATCATGCGGCAGAATCTCAGGCAATCGACCGCAATTTTGCTGTACACACGCCGATCTGGGATCGTTTGTTCGGGACCTGCTATCTTCCCGGTCGCTGGCCTTACAGTTATGGCCTGTGCGGGGAACGCGATGTTCCTTCCGGATGGATTGGTCAGTTTCTTTATCCGCTATTCCGTCGTTCACGTAAATCACCAGCAAGAGCAGATTCAAATTGACCGCAGCAGGAATCAGAATCAACGTCTTCCGGAAACCAGAAGTCCCGGATTTGTGGGAATTCTGTGGATGCTGCTGACTGTCGGCAACGTAGGATTCATGGCGAGGCACATTCTGTGCCGGTCGATTGCTCTGGCGGCAATGGCATCTGTGTTGCAGGTGCAATTTCGCGAGGTCAGCTGTTGACAACGTCCCGGATGCATGAGGGTGTGTTGAGAAGGTTCTGCAGATGCCAATCGTGTCCGTCCTGATGACGGTTTACAACCGCAGGGATTACCTTGCCGCCGCCGTACAGAGTGTGCTGGCCAGCAGTTTCAGCGATTTCGAGCTGATCATCAGTGACGATTGTTCGACTGATGGATCGTGGGAAATAGCGCAGCAGCTGGCGGCGACCGATGACAGAATTCGCATTCATAAAAATGTGCAGAATCTGCGCGACTACGGGAACCGTATGCAGGCCGCATCTCTTGCGACGGGTGAGTATCTGAAATATGTCGATTCAGACGACATGATCTACTCACATGGTCTGGAGGTGATGGTGCAGAACATGCAGCAGTTTCCTCAGGCGGCGCTGGCGCTCTCTCATGCATCACCCGAACTTCCTGAGCCCTATCCGGTCCTGCAGAGTCCTGAAGAATCGTATCGTCGTCACTTTCTGGGGCGGGGCAGTTTTGGTTGTGGACCTGGGGGAGCAATTATTCGCAGAGCAGTCTTCGAAGAGCTTGGTGGCTTTCGACCGGAATGGGGTGTGCTGGCGGATCTCGAATTCTGGCTGCGAGCTGCAGCGCGTTATCCGATGCTGCTGCAGCAACCAGCTTTGCTCTGGTGGAGGGTCCATGAGGGACAGGAATTTCGAATCGGTGACGCAGAGCGAGTTTACCTGGTGCGTGGCTTTGAACTGGCTCAGCAGGCCCTCGCTGACGCTCAATGTCCACTGTCGACTGCAGAGCGTGAAACATCAGTAAAGCGGCTGCAGCATCATTTCGTCCGCAAGCTGCTTTCGATCGCGATCCGAAGGCGTCAGCCCGCGACCGCATTTTCTGCGTGGAGAGCTTCAGGGTTAACTCTCCTGCAGACAGCCAGTGGAGTTCGCCGGCAACAGTGAATGACGGTTCAATTACGGGGCTGCTGAGCCAGACGGCTTGTTTGTGGTCGCAGACAGAACTTTACCATCCCCGCTGGGGTTACCGGACGATCAGCAATTCGTGGGACTACGTTGTAAGGCATGCAGGCCACCTGCAGAACGGACTGCTGTATCGCCATCAACTCCGGGCCTGCGCCTGATCTGATTCAGGGTCAAAGTCCGAGTTTGCGAAGACGCCAGTAAAGTCTGCGGGCAACCGGTCCGAGTGCCCGCTTGCGTCCGACCGCTTTGAAGCCGTAGACGAGGTAATCCTCACGACCGTCGGCCGGCATTTTACTCAGATCGATACCCGGCAGCGGTCGGGGCATCAGATGCATGTGTGGAAAGTGCCGGTGAAACGACTCGGAAAGACTGCTCCAGGGCTGCTTGCAAAGGTCGTTCGAATCGTACAGGTACCACAGGATGTACTGCACTGTTTCCGGCTGAAGTTTTTCAGCCAGAATTCTTTCGAGTTCGTCACGACTCAGATTCAGGTGGGCCCATTCGGGGATCACGCTTCCGTCGTCAATGAACGCCGTTTCCTGCGGACAGTTTTCGGCAACCATCATTTCCATGATGTGGTGCCCTCGTGCGGATGTCCAGACGGGAGCTGTTTCGATGAAGCATAGTCCATCGGGCTTTAATACGCGGGCTGCTTCAGAAATAAAGCGGTCCGGATTCGGAGCGTGCTCAATGACATTGGCGGAGATTACCAGGTCGAAAGTGGAGTCTTCAAACTCCAGATTCATTCCGTCCATCCGCAGCATCCGGACTCGATCACCAGCAACAGTAATCGCTTCGGGCGAAGGGAAGTTCTCTGGCACATTGATCCCGAATACTTCACCACTGGTCAGCTCAGCAATCGCTTTCAGCTGGTGACCACCTGGCTCACAGCCCATATCAAGAATCTTCAGGTGGGGTCTGCGACGGAGCCAGTGACGACCGATGATGTCTTTGATATTACTCAGAAAAGACGTCTGATAATTCTCCAGCATCTGGAAATCTTCCTCTGCGGTGGATCGCTGTAGCCAGGCTACTGAAGGTGGCTTGCCAGCGGGGGCTTGCCCATCCCCCCGCTAAAAAAACATCCCAGCAGGTTACAGGTTTTGTGGAGCTGAACAAAGGCAAATCTGCTGATGAATTGTGTTCAGGACTGCCCTGACGTGGATGTTGCAGAAATTCGTGATTACAACTCCTGCAGGTGATGTTTGCCGCCTGCAATTACTGTTCTTTGCGTCCAGCAGGGCCGGACGATCCCTGATTCACCAGTGCAATCCCGGCTGCGACACCTGCTCCGGAAACAAACAGCCACGGAGAGAGATCATCTCCGCGAAGAATCACGGCAAACAGGATTCCGAACAGCGGTGTTGCGAAGCTGAAGACGGAAACTCGAGACGCAGAGTACAGCTGCAGCAGGCGTGCCTGCAGGGCGAAGCAGAAACCCGCTACAATCACTCCCTGATAGGCGACCGCCAGAACTGCATTGCGGACCTGAGCGTCGTGCAGCAGGGTGAGTTGAGTTGCCGGGAAGTCTTCAGTCAGCAGTGACCAGACGGCGAAGAAAACTGTTCCGAACACTGCGTGCCAGGTCACAAACTGATCCGGGTGCAGCTGGTGTACGGAGGCCTGGGTAAACAGAATCTTGACAGCCAGGATCAGCGCGCTAATGACCAGCATCAGGTCGCCCTCGAATGACGGGGCTTCGGTGGCTGGCTGTGCTGCATCAGGGATTGTAAGCAGAATCATGCCGACAGATATCGCGGCTAGCAGCAGACCTGAGATCTGTCGTCGGTGCAGTCGTGCTGTACCCGGCAGAAAATGTTCGATGGCCACAACCCAGAACACAAAGGTGTTGACCACCACCGATCCGTGCGATGCGTTGGATAAGTGAATGCCGACGGTAAACAGTGCAATCTGAGCAAACAGCAGGATCCCGCCCACCAGAGGACGCAACAGTTGCTTCGGCGGCAGCAGCAGAGGCGTTCCCTGAATGATGGCCCACATCGCGGTGAACGCTGCCGCCATGGCAAATCTCAGGCCGGCCACTGCAACGGGGGGGATGACTTCAGTGGAGAATCGAACAGCCGTGGGCAGTCCGCCCCAGAGAATCACGGTCAGCAGGGTCAGCAGAACTGCAGAAGTGCTCAGCGGCGGATCGGGATCAGCAGGTTTTTCAGGTCTGTTCAACGTGATCCGCCTTCCACAGGCCGTACGTTTTTTTTGTGCAGTGGCCGACCGCTGGAGGCACTCTGGACTCTGTTCTGGAAACGTTCATCTGACCGGGCGGCATTTCATGAGGGGCATTGTGATGCAGGGGATCGGCTACTGATCATTCATCTGCAACCGGTGCAAACGTGAGCCCCTTCTGCCTGAGTTTCCAGAGCAGAAAGCCGGCGCCCACAACCATCAGTCCGGCGCAGATCAGGAAAATGCGTTCCGGATGCTGCTCCTGTCCTTCGCTGCCAAACAGCGGACGAATCACCTTGTAAACCCCCGCGGCGATTGTGAGAAAGAGGAATGCGATCGCCCCATGTGTTCCCAGGATCTGTCCGCGTTCTTCCGGAGCGGAGCGATACTGGATCAGCGACTGCAGCGGAATGATGTAGAAGCCGGCACTGATTCCGGCACCCAGAATCAGCAGCGCATGCGGGCAGGCAGCAATCCGGACCATTTCCGGAAGATCCGGGAGTGTTGGGGGGACTGTCCCCAGCAGCACAAAGAACAGCGTCAGCCCCGCCGCTCCCACCGGAATCAGAATTGGCCGAATTCCGCGTCCGGAAACAACTCCTGCAATGGCGCTTCCCACACCGATGGCGATCCCAAGGATGGCCATCAGGATTCCGGTTTCCGTTCGGGAGACACCATACTGCTGCAGCACCACCGTGTATTCCGGAAGGATCAGCAACGCGATGCCCGCAAGCAGGTAGAAGTATCCATCCGCCAGAACAATCAGCAACAGTGTTGAGTTGGCCATACTTCTGAGCGACCTGATGTAGACACCGAATGGATTTCTGCTGTAGCGAATAACGGGATTTCCGGACTTCAGTGGGGGCAGAAAAACCACTGCGACCACTCCGGCGACAGCGACTACGAGCAGGGCAATCCCCGGCAGCCAGAGTATGCCTGCCGTTTCGATGTCGGCCTGAGGGCTGTAGCGGTCGGCGATCATGCCGGCAGCGATGGTCCCGAACAGAACAGCCACATTGGACATCATGTTGACCAGTCCGTTGGCCTGGCTTAGCCGCGACGGCGGAACCAGTTCCGGGATCATCCCGTATTTTGCGGGACCAAAGATTGCGCTCTGAGCCGAAAGCGCCAGCAGGGATGCCAGTGTGATCCAGAGATTCTGAATGTAAAAGCCAAATGCAGCCAGCAGAGCAATCGGAATCTCAGCGTACTTCATCAGTACGCTGATGGAGCGTTTGCTGTGCTTGTCCGCCACTTCGCCGGCGAATCCCGAAATCAGCAGGAAGGGAATTGTCAGGCACATCGCGACGTATCCCTGACCACCGTCACCCAGTCTTCCGGCCCAGAGACCATCGATCACCATGTAGGTGACGATACCTTTCAGAATGTTGTCATTGAGTACCCCGAGAAACTGAGTAACGGTCAGTGCAGTGAGGCCTCTGCCGGATTGCTGGCGTTCGCTGGATGTTGCCTGTTCGGATGGTTCCGACATGTCTGTGAACCTGAATCGTCTGGAGGGAATTCCTGCGTTGTGAAGTTGCGTTTTGGGCTGCAGTCCGGACTTCTGCCCAAGAACGGGGCGACCGAAGGATACATCGGAATACGTTACCTGGCGATACTGATCACGAAACGCAGTTTTCTGGCAGAAGAGTCAGGTTCAGTCTGGCGGATTCAAATCGTGAAGAGCATTCCTTTGAAAATGGCGTAGACCACGAAAAAACTCAACTGTAGACTCGCTCTTTTACAGTTCGCTGCACTTTCCCCGCAGGGAACCTCAGACAACACAATTTATGAGCCAGTGAGCCTTCTGGAATTCATGTCGCAAGCCCCGAAATTGCCGTACGAAGAGAACCCGAGACATCTGCCGCTTCTGGATGGCTTGCGAGCATTTGCAATATTATGCGTGTTGACGGAGCACTTTGGTGGAATGCTCGCAAAGGTCAATTCCTTTGGTTATTACGGTGTAGACCTCTTCTTTGTGCTCAGCGGATTTCTGATCACTCGCATTCTGCTTGCTGGTACGGGAAGTTTTGCCGCCGACCTCAGGACGTTTATCGGGCGTCGAACGATCAGGATCTTTCCAGCCTATTACCTTGTGCTGCTGGTGCTTTACCTGGTCAGCTACAGAACAGTACGCGACGATTTTCTGTGGCTTGTGACTTACACGTGGAATTACGCGCCGCAGCGAAGAGACGGAGCCTTCTATCTTTGGTCGCTGAGTGTTGAGGAACAGTTCTATCTCTTCTGGCCGCTGTTGGTACTGGCGTTCAGAAGCCGACCGGTCGGACTTTTTTCCATGACACTGGTGCTGATCTCCTTGAGCTATGCTCAGCTGATCTGGGGGCTTTCGGAGGTTCTTTCCCAGTTCAATTACACCGGGCTTCCAAACCGAATGGGTTCACTGTGCCTTGGGGCATCAGGGGCGATCACCGTTTTACATAAGCGGGTGCCACAAAGCTGGTTCGAAAGTCGTTTCCTCGAACTACTGCTGCTGGCAGCTCTGTTCTGGTGCTCGGCCTCCCTGCGCTTTTCCGTCATTCCTTTCCACGTGCTGGCGTACCCGACTTCCGGATTATGCTCACTTGTACTGGTCCTTAAGTGTGCTCATGGCAGGTTTGCCTTTGCAGGACTGCAGCGAGCGCTCGCAAGTCGGGCAGCTGCTGAGATTGGGAGAGTCTCTTATGCTATGTATCTCCTGCATGAGCCACTGGGCCGTTTTATTGCAGACCACGTCTTCGGGCCATTGTGGCATGCGCTGCCTTTCGAACTGCTGGGGCCACTGGAAAAGCTTCGCTGGCATTCATGGGTCCTGCAATTTCCATTGGTTTTGCTCTCTTCATTTCTGGCTGCTCGATTGATGTGGGTCTGTTATGAACGGCCTTTGCTCAGGCTTAAGGATCTGTGGTTTCCGACAGCTCACCCGGAGGCGTCAGCGACTTCGCCTGCTTCCTGAAATGAACCCTGATAGTTTCCTCAGGATTCCTGTTGTTGTGCTTGCCATAGTCCTGGTCCGGGGACCTGTGCCTGCTCAGAACGCTCCGCCCGGCCTCGTTTCTGCAGAGCCCCGGGAAGGACGCTTTGTCCAGACAGCACATGGCTACATGGTGCCGTGGGAAATGACGATCCCCGGTACCGAGGTCACATTCCAGATGCTGCCGGTTCCCGCTGGCGTGCTGCGTCGCCCGGATCCTGAAGTCGCCGGCGGGGTTCTGGAAATCCCGGTCCAGCCCTTCTGGATCGGACGCTGCGAAGTCACGTGGGCGGAATATGATCATTACCAGCAGCTTCGTGATGCTTTTCGACTGTTTCAGGAAAATCGTATCCGCCGCCTCACGGCGCAAAACGGAATTGATGCAGTTACAGCTCCTTCGTCTCTGTACATTTCCGCTTACCCGGAACTGGCTTCAGAATCCGAACAGAAACGGCATCCGGCCGTTTCCATGACACAGTTTGCGGCCCGGCAATACACCAAATGGCTCAGCCTGATCAGCGGGCAGGTATTTCGACTGCCGACGGAGGCTGAGTGGGAGTATGCCTGCCAGGCCGGCAGCGACTCGCCGTGGCCAGACGCCGCAGACGGCGAGAATCTGTCTGGGCACGCCTGGTTTGCCGGCAATTCTGCTGAGGAAACTCATCCCGTCGGACAATTGCTGCCAAACCGCTGGGGTATCTGTGATCTGCATGGTAATGCGGCGGAGTGGGTTCTTGATGCACACGATCCGGGCCGCAGCAGATTGCGAAAACTGCTGCAGAATGGAAAGCAGCCCGTCGTCTGGCCTGCACAACAGTATGCCCGACTGGTCTGCGGAGGCTCATGGGCCGCGTCGGCCGAACAGTGCCGGTCAGATTCCCGCATGATCTCAGCCGCTTCATGGAAGGAAATCGATCCGAATCTTCCGCAAAGCCCGCACTGGCTGGCTTCAGAAACTGCTCGGCAGATTGGTTTTCGCATCGTCTGCCCGCTGGAACCGCCAACGCAGGATGAACGCAGCAGGTACTGGGACGCTGACGTACCGGAAGTTGAGGAAGCGATCCGCCAGACGACTCATATTCAGCGTGGGCCCGTTGATCCGGAGCTTCCAGCTGACTTCAACAGATTACGGAAGCCCTGACCCAGCGACTTCCCACATGGCGGTGGCTCTGACTGTTGGTGAATACGCCCTTGTTCATTAGGCTGCATCTTCTGATGATGAGCGGGAAGGCTGGTGACGGATGCTGTATTTCGCCGCGCGGCCGGATTGCAAGACACCCTGACAGGGGCAACCTGATGACAGCAGCGGTAGTGGGTGAGTTTCTGGGAACGCTGGTGCTGATCCTGCTGGGCGGAGGCGTCTGTGCCGGCGTCAGTCTGGAAAAAACCTACGCTCGTGGAGCTGGCTGGGTTGCCATCACGACCGGCTGGGCGCTGGCGGTGGTCTGCGGAATTGCC
>JALRDR010000413.1 GCA_023262145.1 Planctomycetaceae bacterium
GACATTGTTTCCAGGATGGGAATAACGGGTGTGATGCATTCCCGGAAGAACGAAATTTCGGGCTCCGGCGTACCTGCTGGCGAAGCAGATTTGCTTTTCCCGGGGACAGATTTCAAAACAGGTGCCGCAAACTGAACTCCACAGTCGGGCGGTTGTTCAGTGGACTCAATTTTCAGCAGAGGCTTTCAGCGTGTCAGTGATCGTACAGAAATTTGGTGGAACCAGTGTGGCGAATCCAGAGAAGATTCGCCGAGCGGCGGCGCGTGCCGTCGAAGCTCGTCGGAACGGGCATGACGTCGTGATGGTCGTGAGTGCCCGCGGACAAAAAACCGATGAGCTCGTGGAACTGGCCAATGCCATTACACAGAACCCGCGTCCGCGTGAGATGGACATGCTGCTGGCCACCGGTGAGCAGGAGTCCGTAGCGCTGATGGCGATGGCTGTTCACGAACTGGGGGAGCAGGCTACCAGTCTGACCGGTGCACAGATCGGTGTGCTCACAGACGAATCACACACGCGCGCCCGCATCGTAAGTATCTCCACCGATCGCATGCGGGAACTGCTGGGAG
Organism: Planctomycetaceae bacterium; assembly: GCA_023262145.1. Lineage (GTDB taxonomy): Bacteria > Planctomycetota > Planctomycetia > Planctomycetales > Planctomycetaceae > SXXK01. Next base: position 570 of record JALRDR010000413.1, read on the forward strand.
CGGGGCATATCCTGATTGCAGCTGGATTTCAGGGTGTGGATTCTCGCATGAACATCACTACGCTTGGACGCGGCGGCAGTGATACCACAGCAACCGCACTGGCGGCTGTGCTGGAAGCAGAGATCTGCGAGATCTACACGGACGTGGAGGGAGTCTTTACCACAGATCCAAGAATGGTCAGTTCATCTCGCAAAGTGGAACGGATCTCCTACGACGAGATGCTGGAGCTGGCCAGTCTTGGGGCCGGCGTAATGCATTCCCGATCCATCGAGTTTGCCAAGAAATACTCGGTTCCGCTGCGGGTGCGGCCCTCCTATTCCGACGCCTCCGGAACGTTGATCGCTCACGAATCTGCAGTCTGTCCGGCGATGGTGAGTGGTGTTGCTGCTGTGCGTGGCGAGGCTCTGATCACGGTCTCCGGAGTTGCTGATCAGCCGGGGGTGATGAGTGAGCTGTTTGCTTCCCTTGCTACGGCCAAAATTCCGGTCGACATGGTGGTACAGAATGTGGCTCGCGCCGGAGTGGCGAATATCTCCTTCACTGTCGCTGAATCAGACTTGTCTGAAGCACTGGCTGCGGTGAGGCAGGCTGCCGGGAAGCTGAATGCTGAAAAAGTCGTCAGTCGCACGGGACTTTCGAAAGTCTCCATCGTCGGCGAAGGCATGAAAAGCCATTCGGGTGTCGCTTCGCGGCTGTTTCAGATCCTTGCCGAGCATGGCATCAGCGTCGAGGTCGTGACCACCAGTGAGATCCGTGTCTCAGTGCTCATCGGTCAGGAACAGTGCGAGCAGGCCGTGAATGTGATCCACGACGGGTTTGATCTGCACCAGGAACCTGTTGCAGTCACGGACGCCGCCGTTGGGGCTGCTTCGTTCGGCAGCAGTGAACTGACGCCGGAAATGGTCGCAGAGATTGTTGCCGGACTGGACAGCATGGAAAGCATCCTGGTGAGCGACGTGAGCGTTGACCTGTCACAGGCTCGGCTGACGCTCACGGGAATCCCTGATGCACCCGGTGTGGCAGCGAAAATCTTCGGAGCTCTCGCAGCGCAGGATATTCTGGTGGACCTGATTGTTCAGAACCTGCCATTGCAGGGGCTGGCCAATGTTTCCTGCACGATTCCGCGGGAGAATCTGGCAGCGGCCCGGAGTCTGCTCCCGGAACTGCGCCAGGCATTGGCGGGAACCGACGCAGCGGGTGGGCTTGGTTCATCAGACGACAACATCTGTAAGCTGACAATTTCCGGGATCGGACTACGCAGCCATGCGGATGTGGGACGGCGAGTTTTCAGAACGCTGGCGGAGCAGAGTGTCAATGTGCTGATGGTCTGCACGAGTGAAGTGAAAATCAGCATCGCGATTGCTGAATCGGATGCTGATCGTGCGGCGGACGCTTTGCGTTCGGAATTCGGGCTGACCGAGTAATTGCGGCGGTCGTTATTCCGGAGCGGTCACGGCGGCGTCAGTTGCGGCTGGTGCAGAAACCGGGACGCCGCGAATTTTCACAAAGCTGCTGATGCCGATGATGCAGAATGCAAGCAGGATGATCACCGTTTTCCAGCGTGCGGCATTATCGCGGTACTTCTGAGTACCAGCGGAACGTCCCACAAGGGCTGAGGCGAGAAAGAAGACGACCAGGGCGAGCACCATCTTGAACCCCACCATGCCGTGGTACGCCCCGTCACCCGAGTGATCGGCACGTGCCGCGAGGTAGTTGTATCCACCGGAGAGAAGAAACAGGCCGATTCCGCCGTGAACAAACTTCTTCCAGCGCTGACGAATCGCCTCCATCTGTTCCGGATGATTTGCCAGTACCGGGGCAACGACATAGCGAATTGCCGTAATACCGCCGACAAGAACGACAGCCGTCGACACGTGAATGAAGCGGGAAAGAACGGGAATCAGCGAAGTGGCGTCCATAATCAAATCCAGCAGAACGGGGAAAGGTTGAGAAACGGCGGTCTGAGCCACTGCTGCGTCCTTCTGTCATGCACCGCAGCGTCCCGGGGCTGATTGTAGACAAAAACAGCTGCCCGGCCACAGAGCGGTGTGACAGTGGAATCTGCCCGCCGGCCACAGGTCTGTGGAGGTATCCTGGAACGGTCATTCCTGCTATCATCCTGTGTACTCTGGTTGAGCAGAGCAATTCTGCTCTGCACCGGCGACATTCTCTGCAGACCGTTCGTGTCGGCAGGTCGAACCAGTGCGAACTTCCCTTCGATAAGCCTGCTGGTCAGCTTTTTCTCCGGACCAGCATTTCTGCTTTCACTCGGCAGTGCATGTACAGGATGTCAGATGCTCGAACGACGTCACTTATTCCCCAATGTCATCGAACTGAATTATCAGGCTCAGCGCCGATTCGGGTGCTGCGTCTACCTTGTCTATTCGGGATCCGACTGGCTGTTGATGGACATCGGCTATGAAGATACGGTTGATGAGCTGATTGATCTGATCCGTCAGCTGGATTTTTCCCTGGCCTGTTGTCGTTATCTGGTGGCGACGCACGCGGATGCGGATCATGTGCAGGGGTTTTTCCGGGCCAAGGAGTTGCTGCCAGAGGCGAAGTTGCTTGCTCACCCGGATGCACGCAGCATACTGGAGAGTAACGACCGCATCGCAGCTTTTGCCGAGATTCCGGCTCAGAATATTTCCATCGAGCTGCCCAATCTGAAAATTGATCAGGAGATCAATGAGGGAGAACAGCTCCGACTGGGTGAGCTGGATCTGGAGGTCTGGCATACTCCCGGTCATGCGGTTGGGCAATTGTCATTTCGCTGCGGCAATCTGCTCTTTTCCGGCGACAACATCTTTCGGGATGGTTGTGTCGGCAGCATCGACGCACATCACGGTTCGGATCTTCCGGATTTCATTGATTCGCTGCGCAGGATTCAGAAAAGTGATGTGGAGTGGTTGCTGCCAAGTCACGGTCCGGCATTCCGCAATGATTCCGAGCTGTTGCAGTCAGCGATTAATCGGCTGGATCAGTACCAGCACATGGCCGACTTCGGGACTTGTGCGTTGGACTGGCCGTTGCTGGATGAGTGGGAAGATGAACTTGCCCGGGGGATCCATCCGGCCGACTGAGAACAGGCTCTGAAGGATTCGGTGGATGACCGGAATCACTCTGCAGGCTGCGGTGCTTCTGACTCTGCTCAGAGCTGCTCTGGTTGCCGGTATGGCCTTGCCCTGCTCCACTGTGGTTTGTCGCTGGGTCGCTGCCGCACGCACCTCACGGGCACGCATGCTGCGAATCTGTATCAGTGTGGCTCCTGTAATCATTCCCGAATTACTGCCGGGGTTTCACTATCGAATTGCTGCTTCGGCATGGGCGCAGCAAACTGGTGTGCCCCTGCAGAATACGGCTGCGTTGACTGAGCTCCTGTATCTGCTGCTGCAGCTTGTTCGCAGCGTTGCTGCCGCGGTATTGCTGCGGTACCTGTTGCCTGCAGGGAGCCGGGCTTCCACAGCTCTCCACTCCTGGCGACTGCTCCGGCCGCGACTTGCCACGGGAGTCTGGTTGCGGGGCTGGTGGTCACTCTCTCTGCGAACCTGCTGGCAGCCGGGGTTGTTTCTGTGGTGTGTACTGGGTCTGCGTGTGTTTCAGGAATTTGAAACGGCAGCACTTATGCAGATTGACCGGGCACCGGTGGC
>JALRDR010000447.1 GCA_023262145.1 Planctomycetaceae bacterium
ATCTACGTCAACTCAGACCTTGTTGGAGTGGAACTTGGAGGAGCCCTGAAGAATGTCATTGCCATCGCTGCCGGAATCTGTGACGGACTGGAGTTCGGGGACAATGCCCGAGCTGCTGTGATGACTCGCGGACTGAATGAAATGGTGCGATTCGGCCAGGCACTCGGCGCGGAACCAGCAACGTTTTATGGCCTGGCCGGCATCGGCGACCTGATCACTACCTGCTGCAGCCGCCACAGTCGAAATCGCCACGTCGGTGAACAACTGGGCCGCGGTGCAACTTTGCAGCAGATTGAAGCCTCCATGCATGCTGTGGCCGAAGGCGTACTCACTTCACGCAGCGTCTTCAGCCTCGCTCAGGAACGTCAGCTGGAAATGCCAATCGCAGAACAGATCTACAGCGTACTGTTCCAGAACAAACCTGCGGCAGAGGCCACGATCGACCTGATGAATCGCCCCCTCAAATTCGAATCCATACCGCTGCACGCAGCCGATTCCTGAGTAGATTGCCGACGATTGTGCTTCGGCCACTGGCAGCTTGCAGGGGCATCCGGGAACTCCCCCCGCGTGCCCGTCACTCCCCCAGTACCGCGATCCCCTCTTTCCTGCACTGGTTCACTCCATGCCAACTCAGCTGTCCAGCGGTGCAATCACCGTTGAAATTCCCTCCGACGCGATTCTGACACCGCGACCTCAGGCTGCAGCGGCTGAGATCGAACAACAGCTGCGGGAAGCACTTGAAAACCCTCTGGGGCTGCCACGTCTGAATCGCTGCTGCGTTCCCGGCGATCGTGTGCTCCTCGTGATCGATCCGCAGACCCCATGGCTCACGGAAATCCTCACCGGACTCCTCGCGGAACTGAAGTCTGTGTCTGAACCCGGATTATCGCTGGGCATCCTGCTGCCACCGGATCCGGCGGGAAACCACTGGGATGCTGTGCGACAACAGCTTCCTCAGGAACTCAGAGAATCCGCTTCATTTGTCTGCCATGATCCGCAGGACCTTGCCGGCAACAGCTACGTAGCAAGCACCGAAGCAGGTCAGCGGATCTACCTCAATAATGAAATTGTCGAAGCAGATCTGCTGATCACAGTTGGAATCCTTTGCTTTGATCAGCTGCTTGAGATTCGTGGCACAACCAGCAGCATCTTCCCGGCGATGGCCGACAAGGACACGCTCGAACGAACCGGGCTGCTGGATGTCCGACCCGCAACCGGCAGTCGGCTGCAGGAACGTCGCGCGCTGATTGACGAAATTGGCTGGCTGCTGGGTGCGCAGTTCACCCTGCAGATCATTCCGGCCCCCGGCGGTCCCGGAGCAGTGCTGGCCGGCAGCCCTCAGGATGTCATGGACACAGCCCGGCCACTGCTCAATGAATTCTGGGAACTCCGCCTTGATGAACAGCCGGAAGTGATTCTGACCTCCGTTCCGGCCGGACAGTTCGGCTGGACCATGGCGGCGCGAACGCTGGCCTGTCTGAATGACATGCTGGATGCTGACAGCCGCATCATCCTGATCGCAGATCTGCCCGTACCTGACGGACCTGCGGCGCGAGCCCTGCGAACGACACAGAATCCCACAGAACTGGCCCGCCAGCTGCGCAAGGAATCCGTGGCGGATGGAATCGAAATCGCCCAACTGATTGCAGTCACTCAGGAACAACGCGTCTATTTGCTCAGCTCGCTGGAAGCTGAACTGGTTGAAGACCTCGGCTTGCTGCCACTTTCCGGCCAGAAAGAACTCGATCGCCTGCTGCAGTCGATTCCTGATTACGTTGTCATACCGGATGCCTGCTTCGCGAAATTCCGTTTCAACTGAACCTTGCTGAGCTGAACCTCGCTTCCTCGCGGTCCACTGCTGAAGTCAGGCAGGCATCAGCCGGAACGGCCAAACCTGCCTGCGGACGCATGCAGCAACTGTTGCGACCGCGCATGCAAAAGGGACCCGTCTGAGACGGATCCCGTATCGTGTGACCAGCGATCCCGTGGGGCAGGAGAATCAATCGCAGCCGCTTCGGAATACTGGCAATGAATAATGGCGCAGATAATTAAAGGCAGGGCGTGAGTCGATGCCGCCGGGACATGTCATTCTGTCCTGCAGTGCAGAGCATCAGCCAATGCCAAACGACGATCATTTGTCGTCGTCAGGCCCCTTCTTCTTCTTCTTCTTGCCGACCACAGCCTTGCGCACGCGGGTCTTGGGCAGTCCGAAAGGGCTTCGTTCGTCGTCGAAACGATCTTCATCACGCAGTTGAGCGATCCGTTCGGCACGCTTCAGAACGTTGCGTGCACGGCTACTACCAAGTCGGATCTTGAGAGACTTGTCAAGAGACACGTTATTACTCCAGTCGCACAGAGCGAACAGCAAAAACCAGTAAAACCAATTCCGTTTCCAGACAGGACAGAGCCGCAAACTTCAAGCAGTTACGCAGCAGTCATCAATCGCCAGTCAGTACCTGGGATGGTGATCGACAGGTGAAATTCCTGGGAATCAGCAGCCAGACCTGCATCGAGCAGAATATCAACAGCGAGCGGGCTTCGTACAGACAGACCACCATCGCTTCACGCAGCAATCAGACATTCCCGGCAGCCGGAACCGAAATCCCTGCCTGTTTGAGCCAGCTATTCCGAGGCAGTCCGGCCCACCCTGATTCGTGGCGTGTGATACGGCAGCACCGCAATCGGCACCTCAGAGCACAGCCGGGCAGCAGAGATTAGTGAAAGGCACACCAATTCTCAACAGTCTGATTGTTCGTTTTCGGAGCACATGGTGGGTTGAGAACATGATTTTCTGCGCAGAACCACCGTAGCCGAGGAAGTGAGAAGCCAGCAGCAGCCGCTGAGCAGGGAAATCACGTCGCTTTTTCCGAATATGCGGGCTGACAGGGACAACACTGGCACTGATTTCGAGGGGAATTCTCTGATCTCGATTTCAGGAGTGATAGGTTTTGAGCAACGACTCGTCTGCAAATCAGCAGCATCCTTCAACGCGGGTTCAGTTACCGCCGGCAATAAACCGCAAATCCTGCAGCCCACCCATTTTAACGACCTCCCATTTGGCGTGCATCATGCCCCCCGCCTTCT
>JALRDR010000500.1 GCA_023262145.1 Planctomycetaceae bacterium
GGTGCGATCCAGGCCCGTAATGAGCGTGACCTTATGCCTGAGCGTCTCCAGGGGCTGCTGCGTTGGTGTCAGTTCCTGCAGGGGGTACACACCCTGTGGCAGATCCCGCTGCACAGTCAGATCCGGCTCGCCGCCGTTGAATACCGGGACTTCAGCGTCTGCTTCTCCGGGAAAAAATCCACGTCGTACCACTCCGATTGGCACGTAGAATATTGCCAGCCGCTGTAATGAATGCTCAGAGATGGCCGCCGGCAGGCTTTCCAGCCACGGCAGTGCCATGCCTGCTCCTGCCACACTCCGCAGAAAGTTTCGGCGAGCAGAGTGCTGAGGTCGTCTGGATGGTGGTGTTGTCTGTTGATTCATAGGGACTGCTCCGGTGCGTCACCGTGCTGCTGCGCTTCCATTGCTGGTCTGTGAAATCCTGCGGGGCTGCTGCGGGAGCCACTGTGCTGCCTGCACTGGCTCGGTCGCTTCCCGAAAAAGCGGGCTCAGGGCGATGGCCTGAATGACTGCCTGTATCCGGAAATCCTGCCCGGCGGTACTGGAAACAATCTCACGCACGCCAGGTGAATCCTGGGCTGTCAGTTCACGACAAAGTGCGTATGCGAGCAGATGCCTGACAAATGCCTCCGCAAAGAGTTCACGTTCCAGCAGCAACGCCTCACGAAGCTCCGGAAAATCAGTGAACTGATGCCGACCAAACAGCAGTCCGGATGCATTCACCGGCTGCCCGGCAGCGTACTGGTCACGCCAGATTCCCGTCGGGCCATAGTTCTCCAGCGCAAATCCCAGTGGGTCTATGCGGTCATGACAACTGCGACAGTCTGATCGTTCCCGATGCACCGCGAAACGCTGCCTGATTGTAAGGCTGGCGGCGGCTTCCGCTCCGGCAGGCAGTGGTGGCACATCCGCTGGTGGAGGAGGAGGTGGGTCGTTCAGGATGACTGCCGCCATCCATGCTCCCCGCGCGATTGGTTTGGTTTCCAGCGCAGCCGAGGTCATGGTCATCACGGCAGCATTGCTGATCACCCCGCCGTAACGCTGGTCCTGAAGTCTGACACGATCGAACTGTACCTTGACGGGGCTGCCGGGGCTGCCCTGGGTCCCGTCACGATACCATGCCTGCAGCAGGTTGCTGCGATAGCTGAAATCGGGGGCCAGCAGATCAGTGAGCGGACGATCCTCAACCAGCACTGTTTCAAACAGGAGCAACGGTTCCAGAACCATGTGCATGCTGGCGCGGTATTTGAGGAAATAGAACTGCGGAAACTGCTCTCGATCAGGTTCGGCGGGAATGATTCGTTCCAGCTGCAGCCATTGTGATGGAAAGCTGTCGGCGAACCGCTTGACGCGACGGTCTCGAAGCATCCGCTGTACCTGCCCCGCAAGCAGGTCAGGCTGATGCAGCCTGTCTGCGGCTGCCAGATCCAGCAACTCGTCATCGGGAATGCTGTTCCAGAGAAACAGGGCCAGTCGTTCTGCAAGTGCCCAGTCACCCGGCCGGTGGGAACCTTGTGCTGCGGTGCTGCCTGAGGCCAGATAGAAGAACGACGGTGACGAAAGAACAGCGGCGAGCGTTTCCCGCATGGCGATGGGGAAATCCAGACCTTCCTGCAGCAGTTGTTCTGCATAGCCGGTATAGCGTTGCTCAGTTGCCGCGTCCGTCGCTCCACGAAACGCCTTGCGCAGAAGTGGTTGCAGTCGAGCGGAAATCTGCTGCCGCAGGGCCGGGGGTGAATGATCTGCTGGTGCTGCAATCAGTCGTTGCAGAACGGCACTGTTACGAGGAGTGAAATCTGTGCTGTGCACGATCGAACGGGCGAGTCGGAGAAATGATTCCAGCAGCAGTGGAGACAATGACAGGTGATCCGCCTGATTATCAAATCCGTTTTCTGCTCTCAGGTCCTGCGGAAATGCAGTGACTCCCCCGAGGCAGGATTCAATCATCTGGGACTTGCCCAGGGGGCGGCAGCCTACGGTAATGCTGTCCGGCATGCGCCCGGTTTCCGGTTGAAAGTAGTTTCCATATTCGCGAGCAATCCGTTCTGAAAGCGGAAAGACCTCAACCTTCAGCTCCAGCAGATCGCGAACGGCATTGTTGTACTGAAATCGATTCATCCTCCTGATCTGAGTGGTGACCGCTGGCAACTGGCTGGCAATGTTCTGCTGCTGAAGCTGCAGTTGCAACAGCAGCTGATTGCGCTCTGCTGCCGTGGGCTGGGAAGCGTCTGCCGGTGGCATGTGCCCGAACTGCACGGCGCGCAGCACACGATCGTAAAGCTGCACACTGTCTCTGGCAGCCTGTTGCGGCAGCGGTGCTTGCGCTTCCGGGGGCAATGCGGGCCAGCCCGTCAACGATACTTCTGCTGCCGCTTCGCTTCCCTTGCTGTGGCAGTCCAGGCAGTAACGACTGATCAATTGCTGCACCGAATGAAGTCCACGATCGGAGTTGGACTGCGGATCCTCCGCTGCATATCCCCGCACTGCAATTGTCAGCAGCAAAATCAGGACTGTTGAAAGTTTCATTCCGGTAGCTCCTCGTGGCGTACTATCCCGGATGTGTGATGCCGTGTCACCTGCAAGTGGCGGAAAAGCCAGCGGCTGCAGAGAAGTACGGCTGAGCTACGGCTGCTCATCGCGCAGAAGACCGAAATGCAGACTGCCCGGCTGTCTGCGGCACAATGACAGAAACGGTTCCTGCGGAACGCTGCTTCGTGCATTGCTGCAAAATCAGGGCGTGCAATCTGCAGCTGAACATGACACAATGATCCACAATCGCCACAGTGTGTTTGTCTGACTGCATGCTGCAGCAGTCAGTTGCGGCAGTGTTTTCCCGAATCTGTCTGCTCCACGCAGCCTGCAACCCTTACTCGGCAGGTTTTCCCGCTCAGCGTTTTCTCACTGACTGATACTCCGGACATGTCTCTGAATTCACTGTTTCTGCAGACCGATCGTCGTCGTTTCCTGGCACAGGCGGGCGGTGGCGCCGGAATGCTGGCTGCCGGCGGATTGCTGCAGATGGAACACCCGGCAGCGATTGCTCAGACGCATCATCCAGCCAGGGCAAAGCGGGTGCTTTGGTTGTTCATGCACGGCGGTCCCAGTCACGTGGATCTGTTTGATCCCAAGCCGGCCCTGACACGCTACGCCGGACAGCCATTGCCGGAGAGTTTCGGCAATGTCATGACACGCCGGAATGTGGCCCGCAATCCATTACTGCCACCACTGCGGCGTTTTCGCCCGCGCGGAGAATCCGGACTGCAAATCAGCGATTTTCTGCCGCAGATTGCTCGGGAGGCTGATGATCTGTGTGTGATCCGTTCCCTGCACGGTGACAGCGTCAATCATCCGCAGTCGGTGTATCAGATGAATACCGGCAGCATTCTGATGGGGCATCCCAGCGTTGGCAGCTGGGTTGCATGGGGGCTGGGCAGTGAGAACGCCGACCTGCCAGCGTTTATCGTGCTGCCGGATCCCGGTGGCGGTCTCAAAGGCGGTCCGGTAGCGTGGGCAAGTGGTTATCTGCCGGCTTCCAGTCAGGGGGTGACGCTGCGTCCGGGGGATTCTCCCGTGCCAGCCCTGACATCCTCACTCGGACTCGCACGCGAACAGGAGTTGCGAAACCTCTCCCTCATCCGCTCGCTGAACCGAAGTCATCTTATTCAGCGAGATTTCGATGACCAGCTGACAGCAAGACTGGCCGCCTACGAAATGGCGTTTCGGATGCAGATGGAAGCACCGGCCGTCGTCGATCTGCGGGAGGAAACCGCAGCAACACAGCAGTTGTACGGGATGGATCAGCCGCAGACGCGGGAATTTGGTCAGCGGTGCCTGCTGGCTCGCCGCTTGCTGGAACGCGGTGTACGGTTCGTACAGCTGTACTCCGGCGATACAAACGGCTGGGACGCACATAACGATGTGGAATCGAATCACTCAGAATACTGTGGTCGCACAGATCAGCCCATTGCAGGTCTGCTGCGCGATTTGCGGCAGCGAGGCCTGCTGGAGGACACGCTGGTGATCTGGGGGGGCGAATTTGGTCGGATGCCCATGAGCGAACAGGGGACGGGGCGGGACCATAACCCGTGGGGGTTCTGTGCCTGGCTGGCTGGGGCTGGTATTCAGGGCGGTCGTGCCTACGGTGCCACCGATGATATCGGGCTGCGTGCTGCTCAGGATCGTGTTTCAATCAACGACTTTCACGCCACAATTCTGCACCTGATGGGGATTGATCATGAGCTGCTGACGTGGTTCCACAACGGCCTTGATAAACGTCTGACTGGCCCGGATCAGGCACATGTCGTCCACCAGCTCATCAACGCTGGCTGATCTTTGCAGCAGGAACAGGAGCGACCGTCTTGAAAATGATGGCAAGGCAGAACAGGTCCGGCAGCCTGCATCGGACCGGTCAATACCCCCTCGAAACTGCGGACAACGGCGGTCGTTCAGATTCCAGTTCCCCGCTGCACTTCCGCTTTCGGATCTGCTGCCTTGTCGCATGGATGATCGGTGGACCAGTATGCGAACAGGCGCAGGTTGCCGCAGATGAACCGGTACACTCTGAGTCAACGTACTCAGAGCCGATACTTGATGCCGATCAGTTGTCGCACTGGTCGCTGCAGCCGCTCCGCATCAGTGTGCCTCCGCAAGTGCAACGGGAAGACCTGCTGCGGACCCCGGTGGA
>JALRDR010000538.1 GCA_023262145.1 Planctomycetaceae bacterium
GGTAAGCATGCTGGCACGCAAGTACGCAGAGTCCAATGGGAGAGACCGCCGCGAAATGCGGTTTCTTTTTGAGGAGAAGTATCTCCGGCAGCATCCTGTAGTGGTTCGAAACGTTTATCCGGATGAGATAATCAGCGTGGCGCAAAATTATCCGCTTACACAGGGCGTCATCGAAGAGTTCTATGGTGTGAAGAAAGCTGCGAGTAAGCGTGAGAGTGAGAGTGAGAGTGAAACATTCTGGAAGGACGTAGACGATTATTACACCATCCTTCTTGAATGGTATAGAGCATCCAATCCTGGTTTCGGGAGGTCCTTTCCGTTGCGACATCTGGTCGAAGCTTTGCAGCAGGAGCATGCTGCGTTGCCAGGGAATGCTTCGGCCGAGCTTTCACCTGTTGCGAAGGCAGTTGCGGCCGCCGTATGCTGCGTTTTTCTTGTTGGCTATAGCGACTCAGCTGATCTGATTGCGTACCGGGAATAATGAGACCCTCGGTGGGGGGCATTGAGGGAGAACTCAAATGAGCGCGGATAACGGTGCAGATTTGCAGAGCGGTGCAGATGAAGAGGGCAACGTTGGCAGTGCCAAGGGGGATAATCGTCGTGGCCCCGTGGATGAGAGCAGGCAGGATCTACCCAAGAATGAGAGCAAGCCGGATGGACCCAAGCCGGACGACTCATCCGGTACAGACAAGAACTTCAATACGCCATTCGCGACGCCTCAAAAAGACTCCACACGAACGAACAACAGAGTGGGCTCTATACTGCGGCGATTGCTGGATGAGGCCAAAGAGACACTGCGGAATCGTGCACATGAGCGGAAGGAAATAGACGACGCTCTGCAGCAGGTTGCAACATTCTTCGAGCATCCGGCTTTTGACAGATCCCGATTCGGGTTGGACGTGTCTGAAGAATTGGAACACAGCGTTTCCGGGGAGCGTGATGCTGCCTCACTGTCTGCTCTTGACAACCTGACTGAATTGACCGGGCGACGACAGAGTATAAGTAAGGCCGGCCAAGGTGTCGTCAGTGATTCCGCTGTAGGATCGGATTCGCAGGGCGAGATTCCCGATCCGGACGCGCGAACCACGCTCCCGATCCAGGTAAGTCGTGCGGTGGTCGGTGCGATGGCGGACCAATATGGTGAGCGCGAGGCGATTTATGATCGTGGCATCCCCGGTGACCTGCGTGAAGTCGTCAGTCGTGTTCTGAGAATTCGTGATGCTATTCTGAAAGCCCCGGAACTGGTGGAAGGTTTCTTTCGTGGGTTACTTCATCGCACCATTGAGAGATTGTATGCCGACGGTGAGAACCCGGAACGAATCGTCGATCTGATTACTCTTTCGCTTTCAGACATTCGTCCAGGGAAACTGGGTGAGAAAGAGTTCCTTAGTCTTCTTGAGTTTTTTGCCGAGTTACGAGGGCTGCTTGAAACGCAGCGAAAGAGCCTCAACGTAGCCGATGTCGAGGCACTGGGTAACTACTACGCGACGCGCAATGCAGTTGGGCAGTTCATTAGCACGGGGCCTGCAGGTAAAGCAGTACTGCAGCGTGCGGTGCTGTATTTCGAGGAGATTCTCGCGGAGATTCTCTGCGCGCTGTGTGCAGGTCGCGATCTGCAGGGGAATGATGAAATGCTATTGCGATGCCTTGAGGTGGCGGCAAATAATTGCGGCAATCATCTTGATGATATTGTGAGTGGCAATAAGCACTATGAGTACTGGAACAGGTTATCGCGGGTGTTCGTAAGTGCCGCGGTGCAGCGAGAAGAAAACGTTGCCGATGAAGTGAAGGTGCAGTCGATCGGGGACAGTGTAAAAAATTGCCTTGGGATTAACCTAAACGCGAAGTCGTTCTGTATTGTCGATCATATGAACTATGGAATCAACGCCTGGCGGGTGCGTTTTGATGACCGTGCAAGAGCGGAAAACGAGCAGGGCTGGATGTACCTTCTGTCAGCAGAAATCGTCGGATTCCTGTATCGGGCAGGCATGATAAGCCGCCAGCGAGATGGAGTTTCCACCGCGCATAATTTGGGAAATGAGATGCTGCGAGTGAGTAATGAAGATCCGAAGAGAAGCATTGGCGGATTGGTGGCGGGGCTTTTGGGCGTGTCGTTGGCTCTGGAACAGGAAGGTGATGACAAGGATATCGCACTGGCAAATAATTACGGAGTTCCCTGCCTGCGAAATGTGTTAATTGGGCTTACATCGCTGTCGAAGTCGGGGAGGCTTAGCAGTGACTTGAACAAAGCTCCTGGGTTGGTGCGGCTCGTGGCCTGGGCAAAGAGCCTTGAGCTCAGCGTTCGTCATCTGGTGCGATCTGCGGATCTCAGGAGCATTTCAGATGAAATCGCCAAGCTCAAGCTGGATTCCGTGACAGCATGGGACAACAAAAGTGAGAATTCAGGGGCGGTAGTGAGGGATGTGTTGGACTGGGTTGCAAATGGAGGTGTGCTACCGGAGCTGAATATTGCCGGGTCAGTACGGGGAGGGTTTGACCTTGATCTTGCAGCATCCCTTCTCAAGCGGTGCTTTGAGATCTGTGTTGGTGAGGCGGCACACCACATTCCGTCGGAATTTCTGAAGATGGTGGAAGAGCTCATTCCTGAGGACGGTGATTTGAGATTTAAGCTGCTGAAGAAGCAGTTGCTGGCAGTCTGGGATGTGCAGGAAAGTGAACTTGACGATTGGTCTGAGGTACCATGCGCCTACTGGCTGCGGGAAAATTCTGTATTGGTGCAGTCGGGAACGTTGACCGTGGACGAATATAAGAAGAGTCGCGAGGCTGCGGTGCCGAGAAAGTTCGGTGAAGGTGAGCCGGCGGACGTGGCGTTCATGGTAGAAGAGGGCAACTATCAGTGGATTGCTGGTTGCTTCCCGTCTCCCTGAGGTTGATTGACGGAGTAATGAATGGACTTCGTGTTGGGCTGATTTGCGAGTTCGAGTGTGATTGTGTTTGAGCGCCCGATCAACGTCTCCATCACCCGTACTTCGGACGTACGGCGTGGTTGACTTCCCCGTATTGTTCACCAGCAACTGAGGTGCAGAAACAGCAAAAGCCTTCGCAGGCGATCGCAAAAGGTATCCAGCAGCAAGTGGCAACGTTGACGCAGCTGTTGAACTTGTGCGACTTGTCTCATTCTGAGGAGCCTCGTACAGTGGCCGACAACATGGGACTGAACGATTTGCGGCTCTCTCAGCTCTGGCGAACTTAAAGCTATCGCAGGCAGCCGATGTGGACGCGCGCATTGCAGGAGGGGACACGGGAGATCTGCAACAGGCAAGCGAGAATGATGGAATGGGGCCGCGATCCGTCAGAGTTGTATTTGTCGACGATCGCTTGCCAGCAAGCTGAATTCGAGCTTGCGCAAGAGCCGGGGGGCATCGCCGACAGTACTCCGCGAGCTGCTTGTCCAATGGTGGGCGATACAAGAGATCAGGCTTCGAATGGCAGAGGCGCAGCAGGATTCAGGAGTGGTGACCGTGGATGTGGTTACCAGTGCGCGTATTCCCCTGGTTGCTGTGGATCTGGAAATTGCGGAAACCCGTGCTGCTCAGCTGGAAATCCTTACGCTGACCGTAGCAGAGCGGAAGGCGGCGGAGAATGCAGCCGGTGTCAGACAGCAAATCGGAATGACCAGTCAGGGGTATTAGCTGCTCGCCGCCATTGAACGGATGCAGGCAGAGATTGACTTGCAGCGAGTAGAGTCGACAGCAGCTCCTCGTGCCGTACCGGAGCGCCGCACCCGCCGCGAGGTCAATCATCGGAGACAACGATAGAAATGCCCTCAATCAGCCGTTGGGGTGCGAGCCACCGGTTTGGTCTGAAAGGGTCCTGCACGAGTACTACCGGTGCCAACCGGGGCAGGCTCTGTAAAGCATGACGTCAGGTGGGAGCCTGACCTACGGCCGGGGATGGCACTTCGTCCAGCGAGACGAAGTGCTGCAGTCTCAAACCACGGTTCGCGGCACCGCGAACCACCAGGTGCAGGCGGGATCGCCTGCCAGGCGGGATC
>JALRDR010000596.1 GCA_023262145.1 Planctomycetaceae bacterium
GCGGGCTGGTCCAGAATTCGGCCATGCACGTCGTACTGGTCGCGTAGTTCCTGATGTCCATCCCAGTTGAGCTTTCCGCCGCTGGCGTACGCACCGTTGAACAACTGCACGAATCTCACGCCGTTCTCCAGCAGACGTCGAGCGAGTATGCAGTTCTTCGCAAAACTGGCTCGCGTTTCGTTTTCGGCGTCGTCTGCCCCGTACATTCGCAGAATGTGCTCTGGTTCGGCTGACAGATCAGTTACTTCCGGCACCGAGGTCTGCATACGGCCAGCAAGCTCGTAACTGGCAATTCGCGCTGCAAGTTCTGCATCTGCAGGCCGCTGCTGCTGACGCTGATTGTTCATCAGTCGCAACAGGTCGCGGGTTGCCTGATCGCTTGAGACGCTGACGTTGGGGGGGGCGGTGAGGTGTCGAATTGGCTGCTGGGAATTAAAGGCCGTACCCTGGAAGACTGCCGGAAGAAATCCGGGCCCCCAGTTGTTGACGCTTGCCTGGGGAATCCCACGGGGGTCCGGGATGGCTACAAACGCCGGCAGGTCATGGTTCTCAGTCCCCAGCGCATAAGACAACCAGGCCCCCATGCTGGGAAATCCATCTTCGACGAAGCCGGTGGAGATGTAGTTTTCCGCCGGGCCATGAGTATTGGTCCTGCTGGTCAGGCTGTGCAGAAACGCAAAATCGTCAACCAGTCCGCCAAGGTGGGGAAGCAGGTCGGAGACCATCTTTCCGGATTCCCCGCGGGGACGGAAGCGATACTGCGGGCGGGCAAGGTTTCCCGCCGGCCCCTGAAAAGTCACGGCCGGCCCGCCTGGCATGGGCTGACCGTCTCTGCGAATCAACTCAGGTTTGTAGTCCCATGTTTCCAGTTGACTGCAGGCACCGGCACAGAAGATGACCAGCACGCGCTTTGCCGGAGCTGCAAAATGTGGCCGCTGTGAACTTCCACGAGCGGCAGGTTTGTCAGCGTTGTCGAGTGTCTGTCGGGGGGCCGCCAGAACTTCTGCCTCAGACTGCAGAAGATGCAGCAAGGCAATGGACTGCAGTGATGTGACGGACTGGCCCAGAAAAGGGCGTCGTGCAACAACTGTTTCAGCACGAACAGACAGAGGGGCATGTTGCGGTTGGTTGCGAGAGAAATGCTGCATTGCCGAGGTCCCGACCTGAGGGGGATTTGTTTCAGTGTTTCCGTCCTGCCGTGTCAGCTCGGTCATCAGGGGATCTGCAGGAACTCATGACTGTTCATCACGGCGCGGCACACTGCAGAAAGTCCATTCTCGGCAGCAACCTGCTCTGCCAGCGTCTGCTCTTCCTGTGTGGGCAGCCGCCCAAGTGCCATCAGCCATACCTGATCAACCTGACTTACGGATTCTGGAGAGTGTGCTGAACTGACTGCTGCTGCCATTTCGTCTGCCATCTGAACTACAAAACCGCTGTTGAGCAGATTGAGTGCCTGAATCGCCGTTGTTGATCGACCTCGCATCGGTTCGGACTGCCCCGCATCCGGACAGTCAAATGCTCCGAAGACAGGTACTGACTCCATACGCACTCGGTGCGAGTAGATCATACGGCGCCGTCCATCAGCGGCGAACTCTTCCACAGGGGGAAATCCATTCAGTCCGCCGCGAGTCGTAAAGAAGCTGAATCCACTGCCTCCCATACTCCGATTCAGGGTTCCGGTGAGCTGCAGCATGCAGTCACGGATCGCTTCCGCTTCCATCCTGCGGGAACCGAAACGCCAGAGCAGTCGATTCTGACTGTCGATTGCCAGTGCTGCCGGGATTTCTGTCGCCTGTTGCTGCCAGACCGCTGAGTTCATAATCAACTTCTGAATGTGCCTGATCGACCAGTTGTGACTGACAAATTCAGCCGCCAGCCAGTCCAGCAATTCCGGATGCGATGGCGAGTCCCCATTGATGCCGAAATCATTGGGTGATGCAACAAGCCCGCTTCCAAAATGATGCTGCCAGATTCTATTGACCATCACCCTCGCGGTGAGTGGATGCTCAGGACTTGTCAGCCACTCCGCAAGTTGCCAGCGACGTCGCTGGTCCTCCGTGAGCTGCTGCTGCGGGGGAGTTCTCAGGGCGGATGCTGCGGCCACATCGCGAAAAATGGCGGGGACTATGGCAGTCGTTTCGCTTTGTGGCTGCTCCGGATCGCCGCGACGCAGCAGAAAGGTCTGTTCCGGTATCTGAAATACTCCCGAATACACCATTTGTGGCTGGAGCATTTCCTGCCGCTGCTGCTGCAGTTTCTGCAGTTCATCCGTCTGCCTGGCAACATCCTGCAACTGCTGGTCAGACTGTACACCGCGTCGGACTGCTGCAGCTTCATTCCAGGGCGTACCGTAGGCGGCTCGATCGCTGTGATCAGCGACCACACGCCAATTGTTGCCGTCGACAGAAATGCTGATGCTGTAGCGAGTGGCGAGTCGATCGGGAAACTGCCCATCACGGTCGCGCGACCAGCGTATCCGTTCAATTTCAACTTCCTGTGGCCACTCCAGCTGCACCCAGCCTCCACCAAATTCGCTTGAAATCCAGCTGTGGCTGTTTCCGTAAAGTCCGTCATTCACATGTCGGAGCTGGTGGATGCCCGTTTCCGAATAGTTTCCTGATGATGTGACGCGTACGCCGTCCAGACGGGCCAGATTTCCGTTCCGCGAATCACTCCCAAACACCTCCAGTTCATCAAGGCATGGCTGGTGCCTGTTGTTGTCCACCGTTTCAGAAATTGTGAATCGAAGGAATCGGGCGTTCGTTGGAGTGATCCGGTCGGTGTTGAGCAGCGGGGAAACCGGTGCACGCAGATGCGGCATGTCCGGGGGAGCCGTTCCAGCTGCAAGCTTCTGCAGCACGATGGCATCTGCGGTAATCCCGGTTCCGGTTTCTCCACCGCGAACGAGCAGTGCAGACTGCGGGGTGAGGTCGATCGCCCCTGACTGCAGCAGGCCGCTCCAGAGCGGAACCTGCGGTGTCTGCCCGGTACTGATTCCGGATGGATAGTACTGGTCAAGCTGACAAATCTCTGTCTGATCGTCTGTGGTAAGGATACTGCCATCACGATCATGAATGATCCGTGCATCTCGTGTATGTACGCCGCTGCCGTGAGCACCCCACGACACCCAGAGTGAGAATGTTCCTGAACGCTGCGGGCGATACGCCAGCACATCCTTCCCCGGTGTGTTGTTCCACCAGGTATACTGTCCCGCACTGATATTTGCGATCTGGCTGGAGGATCCTGGGAAATCGCGATAGCCGGGGGCCGTTCCCTGTGGGTTGTTCCCCGGACCATTTGGTGGCAGGAGCACTTCCGTCAGCTCAGGATCTGTCTCGTCAATCACGAAAACCGATCCTGGCTGAGCAGTCAGCTGATGCCGGTCGATGGCCTGCTGCAACTCGGCAATCCGCGGTTCCAGTGCTTTTGCCTGATCCGAACGGCTGCGACTTTCGCGACTGTTCAGTGGCCGTTCGCCGTACTGAACGCCTGAAAAAAATGCCTGAAAGTTGTAGTAGTCCCGCTGGCTGAGTGGATCAAATTTGTGGTCATGGCAGCGGGCACAACCGATGCTCAGCCCAAGGATCGCATTGCCAGTTCCGGTGATCATTTCGTTCAGTGCATCCTGTCGCGCAAGGCGGATGGATTCTTCATCCTTGCCGATCTGACCGGGCAACAATACGGGCGCACATACGAGGAAGCCGGTCGCTGCGTCCTCTCCGCGGAGATCTCCAACAAGCTGGTCACGCAGAAACTCATCGTAGGGCAGGTCGTCATTGAAGGCCCTGATGACATAGTCCCGGTACGGCCACGCGGTCTCTCGGGGAGTGTTGACTTCGAATCCGTGCGTGTCGGCATAACGCATGACATCAAGCCAGTGCTGAGCCCAGCGCTCGCCGTATCCCTGTCTCCGTAGCAGATGCTCAATCACTTCGCTCCAGGCCGAATCTGTTTCATTCTGCAGGAATGCAGCACGTTCCTCAGGAGTCGGGAGCAGGCCATTCAGGATCAAAGTAGCCCGTCGCAGCAGAGTCGCTTTGTCTGCAGGGGGGCTCCTCGTCAGCCCTGCGAGCTG
>JALRDR010000714.1 GCA_023262145.1 Planctomycetaceae bacterium
CTCAACGCCTGCCTGCACATGTGCCGGGAGCAGTCGCATGCGGAAGCAGAACGGTCGAGGCAGCAGCATGATGCGGCCCGGTTCCACTTCCACCTGCTCGTACAAATCGCCGTCAAGTTCGGTCTTCGGCAGCGCCACAAGTGTGTCGCGACGCGAATTCAGAAAGAGTGTCTCCTCGTAGTTGTTGAGCTTGTTGTTGGCGACGGGGTCAGAATCCTCAAAGGAGAGCGCAAATCGCTGCGCCAGTGTGGTGCGGAGCTGCCAGGTGCTGGAGGCAAGAAAGTAAGACTTGCCGGATCCTGGCGAACCCATGATGGAGTAGAAGGAGACGGGCAGCTCAATCAGGTCGCGGGGGATCCCCAGATGGCAGCGTGGACAGGCCACATCCGTGCAGAGTTCACCACCGGCGTCGATCGCCTGTCCGGTAATATCGAAACGAGTGGGAAGAAATCTGCGGAGACCGTCGGGTACCTTCGTATCGTCGCGCAGCGTCGGGTGCGCGGAGATCCATTTGATCTCGTGCGGACGCGATTTTTGCCAGCAATGAGGGCACGTAATCTGTCGCAGGATCCCTGAGGATGGTTCGGCATTCATCGAGATCTCACAACGACGTCGGAGTCCGCGTTTCACTGTATTTTGGGTAGTTTTTAGCTATGGCAACTATGCCAAGTCAAGCAGCAGGGCCTGCTGTGGCTTGCTCGTGCTGCGTCGGCGCGATGACGGAGCCTCTGCTTACGTCGGCCACCGACACGGCTTCACAGTGATCCTCGTATCGAGGCCTTCGTCCGCGGGAGGGAGCAACGCGATCTTCGGTAAGGATTATTGCGGAGAATCTGTGTCCTGATCGCTCTTCCGCCGCAGGACGCGTGGCTGTATCTGCTGCAGCGCCCGCCCCGCAGACCTGGCTGCGATCGCTCAGGGTCTGCTGCTTTCGTGTTCGTCCGTTCCGCCGATACCCTCTGAGGCAGAAACGCGATCCGGGCAGCAGCTGGTCTCATGCCTTGAATGGCCTTCCGGGGCAGCCGGGTGCCATGCCACCTTCCCGGGCTGTTAATCCCAGGTCAGTGCCCTGTCGCTGTACCGCCGCTTTCACGTCAGCTGTCGCCCTCAACAATATTGCTCTGTGAGTTCCCGCATGGCGCGGTGCAGCAGGCCGCAGCAGCAGGCGACAGGAACGCAGGTCAGTTTGCGGAAGCGGTTGTGCAGGTTCAGCAATTCGCAACACTCAGCAGGATGGTGTGCTTTTTCAGGCTGCGGAGAATGATGAAACAGGAAGAACCGCTGCCGAGTACACACATCCAGAATGGTTCGAGGAAGAATCGACCTTCAAGGAACAGATGTTCCGAGAGGACAATCAGGGGAAAGGCAGAAGTCAGTCCCAGCAGGCCACAGTACTCGCGTTTGAGCACCGTGCGAATTGAAAATCTGAGTGCCGGACTATGCCACCGATTCAGGCGGGGAACGAATGCAGGAGTGACTGCGGCCCACGTCTGGAACTGCGCACCGAATTTACCGCGCAGGAATTCCTCCTCGGCCGCAATGATTCGCTCGTCGTAAAGCCAGAACGAGAGCAGGAATGTGATCAGAAACAGCAGGTTTCCGGTGGTCATTACCATGCCCAGCCACATCAGAAAGGTTCCGAAGTACAGTGGGTTGCGGGTGGTGGAATTCATTCCGCTGGTATTGAGTACATTGGCAACCTGCTGAGCAGTATTTCGACCGGATGTTCCCGCTGGTACGAAGCCGACGGTGCCGACACGAAGCATCAGTCCGGCGATGGAAACAAGAAAGCAGCTGCAGTCCCATGGCAATGCCAGAGGGGATGTCTGGCTGGTTGAATCAGCTGTCGCCCATGCCAGCAGCAGGGGAGAAATCAGGATCACCGGAATAAAGCTGCGATAACGGAAAAGCATGGTACCCTGACGGGACATTTCGCTGGCAAGCATGTGTGGAAGTCATGAAAAGCAACAAAAAAAGCAGGTGTGCGGATGGTCCGGTGCTGGAACGGTCCAGGCAGCGAATTCCGCGCAAACCTCAGCCGCAGGCCGTTCAGTGTGGCGACGTGCGAGTGGAAGCGTGGGCTGCAAAACGCGGTACTGAAAAGAAACATCCAATGCTGGCTGACAGGAACTCCGGGACATGATGAACACGCTGCGCAGCCGCGGAACTGCCGCTGATCCTGTGGAGTGCAGCGTGCGATTGCTGGCTGGGACACGCGCTGGCCATGCTGATCACAAGGGCGTGTGCTCCGGATCTGCATTTCTGAGCTTCGTCTGAAGTTCGAATTCATCAGCGAGCCTGCTGTGTTCCGCGGCGCGGGACAGGCCGAGTGGATCATCATCTGCAAGCAGCAGGTAGTACTCGGCAAGCAGCCTGTGCGCCGGGGCGAAATTCGGGGTGTGATTCAGCGTCTCGCGAAGCCAGAATTCCGCCTTGCGTGGGTCATCATAACGCAGAAACAATTCGCCGATGCGACAGCGTTTTTCGGCATGAGGAAGTTTCGGAGCAGTTCGAATCGCGTCAACAAGCGCGTCGACTTCCAGGAGTGCGGCTCGTGCCTGAGAGACAGTGGTCAGATCAAGCGTGGCCTGTTCGATCTGATTCAGCGCCTGGCAGGTCGTTCCACGCAGATAGCGTGCGTCAAGGTTGTGCGAATCAGCTGCGAGGACAATATTCAGCCAGTGCAGCGCCTGAGTGTGATTACCGAGTCCTGCCTCGACCTTACCAAGGGCAAACTCCAGCGGGCGACCATGCCGTGGTTCAAGTACCAGCCGGAAGCTGAGATCAACGTCCGCGCTGGAACGCTCAAGCAGTTGCGTAAGCAGCGTTCGTGCAGACTCCAGTTTACCTTCCTGCTGCAGGCATTGTGTGCGTTGCCAGAGCAACGCGGTGTTGCAGCGCATTTTCTCCGCCGGGACCAGAACGGACATTGCTTCTGAAGTGCGTTGCCTGTCCATCAGGATACGTGCCAGACAATAGCGTGACGGCCAGTGTTGACTGTTCCTGCTCAATGCCTGCTCCAGCGCATGCACAGCCGCGTCCGTCTGCTGTTCATATTCCAGCAGCCGGGCTGTCTGGTAATGCGGCTGCGGATCATCCGGAAATTGCTCCTGCCACACCTGCAGGACGTGCCTGGCAATTTCGATTCTTCCCTGAATGAGTGCACCGTTGACCCATGACTCACAGATTTCAGCCGCGTCACTCTGTGGTTCCTGCCGCAACAGCAGGCTGAGCTCTGAGGCGACCTGATCCAGTTGCCCGGACTGGGCTTCCAGCAGCATGTATTCGCGGCGAACCGCTTCCGGCGAAGCGCCGTGCTGCAATGCCTGCTGCAGCAGCTGCGGGACGACGGCAAGGTTGAGAGTCTTGCGCTCAAGCCTCGCATGATGCAGCAGGATGGCTGGTGATGTTGGTACCAGCAGGTCGGCAACGCTGAGCCAGCGTGCTGCAGATTCGTAGTCGCGTCGATTCAGGCATTCCGCAGTCCACGCGGTGAGCGCTGCAGGCGTTGCGAGAACGGTGAGCGCGATAGTCATGAGCAGCAGCAGTCCATGGGAGCGGCGGGAGACCAGGCGGGCGCATGCAGGCGGGGGAGATAATTCAGGCATTGAACGAACGGTCGTAAACTGGAAAGCAGACGATCGAAAAAACTTTCAGTGACGTTGATGGGTGAGCTGTCCGTGCGGCGGAGCTAAGCAGCAGACGTCAACGTATGCAAAAGTGCTGTGACAGTTAACACGCCACGGCAGATGTCGAAGCAGCCAAAAAAAGTTCATATCCGTTAACGAACAAATTGCCCGCATCCGCCCGGTATAACGGAGTGAGTCAGCACCTGCTGATGCGACGTTTTTAAGTTCGGAAAGGGACGTGTTCGAATATTGACACAACTGCTCCGGGCTGGACTGATCAAGATGCATGTTCGCTGAAGAAAGAGTTTTTCCTCGACAACAATTTCAGAATCGCGTGTTGATCAGCCCTGTGTGTGAGTCGCTGCACGGTGGCGCGATTTTCACACCATTTCTTTTCCATTCAGGAGTCCTGATCAATGAACCTGTCCGGGCGCAGACGCGCATTCACTCTCATTGAATTACTGGTGGTCATCGCGATCATCGCGATTCTGGTTGCCCTGCTTCTGCCTGCTGTGCAGCAGGCACGCGAGGCGGCACGCCGTACACAGTGCAAGAACAATCTCAAACAGCTGGGGATTGCGCTGCACAACTACCATGACACGTACACGTGCTTCCCGCCGGCGCATATTCGCACTCAGTCCGCTGCGCCCGCAACAGGTGCGATTACAGGATGGCGTGGTTTCAGCGTGCACTCCATGCTGCTGCCATACATTGAGCAGGCTAATCTGTACCAGTCGATTGACTTCAATACCTACTTCGATCAGGCGAACAATACGGTTGCAAGAAGAACACGCATCACGGCTTTCCTGTGCCCTTCCGATACACCTTACCGGGGGGCAGATCAGGGGAATAACAGTTACCCGGGTTCGATGGGGCCGAATCTTGGCCAGTACGTAAATATTAACCTGCGTAACGGGATCTTTAACTTTGATGTGGTGACTCGCATGCGTGATGTCCGCGATGGAACATCCAATACCGTGGCCTTCGGGGAGCAGTTGATTGGCGACGCCAATAACGGCTCCTACGTGCAGGGCGATGTGGTGCGTGGCATTCCGTTTACCGGAAATGCTGCAGGGCCATCACCTGCGGAGCTGGACGCCTATGGTGCTGCCTGCAATGCGGGAATCAGCAACCATCACAGCCATAACGGGCGGGAATGGGCGATCGGCATGCCTGCTCAGACGCTGTTCAACACAGCTGCACCGCCGAACTGGAAATGGCCAACATGCCAGATCTGCACCGGCTGCGGGTGGATGGATTCGCAGGGAATCTTTCCGGCGCGAAGTCGTCACACGGGTGGTGTACAGATCTGTCTTGCTGATGGTTCGGTGAAGTTCGTTTCTGAGAACATCGACACTCAGTTGTGGCAGGCTGTCGGGAGTGCCTCTGGTGGCGAGACGATTGGAGAATTCTGATGAGACCGGTATTGAACGTGCTGTCTGCAGCATTGCTGATCGTCGCTGTTGGGTGTGGTTCAGGAGAAGCTCCGCAGGAAGTGACACCGCCTGCGCCGACGGCGCTCAGGAGTCAACTTCTGGAGGTCGCCACATCAGGAGAGCTGGGGAGTGGTGCATCGCTGTTGCGGGACGCCATTGAACAGCTGAAGGAGTCAGATCCAACCGCCGCAGAGGCTCTGTTGTTTGACATGAATGAACTGGAGGGCCTGTCTGATCCGAACCAGATCAAGGCAAAAGCCCAGTCGATGGCTGACAAGCTGTAATCGATCGAGTGCGCGACAGAATTGCAAACGCCGTGTGGGAGTCTTCCCGCACGGCGTTTTTTTCTGCACATTGTCGAGGTGCACAATCGCCGCTGATCGGACACCGCACAAGGAGTCAATTGATGCGGTGAGTGGGCACTGGACGGCCGGGTCTGAAGCTCTGCAGGGAAACGATCTGACTGCTCAGCGAACGGTCGCTGCAGACTGCGGCCAGTTCCTCGCGGACCATGGCTTCCAGAACTTCCGGGGCTATGGCGACGCGAGCGTTGACGACCACATTTGCAAAGGTGGTCTGAGCCGACGAGGGCAGAGACAATTCCGGCCCGGTCTGATTGCTCACCAGATTGGCCACCGCGTAGCTCAGATCGCAAAGGCCAATCACCTTCAGATGAGCAGCTTCTGCGCTGCTTTCAAGCAGACGCTGATGCAGTCTGGTAATCAGGTCAAGCAACAGCTGGTCCAGAGAAAAGCGGTCTGATCCCTGAACGGTGGCCTGACTGTTGAGCCAGCCCAGTTCTGCCTCACCTTCTGCGTAAATGTCATAGTCGACATCCATCACTCGCTGACCAAATTTTCCACGCTGCTCCAGCATGGAAAGCAATTCGTTCTCACCCGCTCCGGTCTTCGCGGAACAACGCAGAACCGGTCGACCGGGATACTGCTGCTCAATCAGCTGCTGCAGTTCGTTCACTTCTTCCGGAGCCAGCTGGTCGACGCGGTTGATGACTACGAAATCTGCCTCTTCGATCTGTTTGCGGAAGATGTAGCTGGCTTTGGGGGAAAATCCGCTGCCGGTTTCGTCGCGCAGGATCCTCAGCCCGTGGCTGGGCTTCAGGATGACGCCGTAGGGGGCGATGTCGAGCGGGACACCGTAAACTTCGGTGAGTGGACGGATGACCGTGGCCACAAGGTCAGTGCAGCTGCCCACAGGTTCCGCAAGGATGATTTCAGGAAGCTCTCCTGCACCAAGCTGTTCCACGGTGTCGGTGAGTGCATCAAAGTTGCAGCAAAAGCAGGAGCCGGCGACCTCGCCGACGTCGAATCCCTGGGAACGCAGAGTCTGCGTATCGACCAGGTCGTCGGTCTGGTCGTTGGTGACGATACCGAT
>JALRDR010000962.1 GCA_023262145.1 Planctomycetaceae bacterium
ATATAACGAACGGGATCGGAGCCGTAGCTAACACATTTTCGACAATTGGCGGCGGTGTAAGTAATTTCTTTGGCGGTCTTGTAGATAAAATAAAAAGCCAGGGTCAGGGCTTTGCGGCTGGCGGTATTTCTGAGGGGCCAAGTCGAGGCCCCTGCTGCGGCAGCAGTTGAGATCGAGGGACTCGCCGCCGGGGCCGTGAATACGCTTGTGGAAGAAGCGGCTGCAGGGCTGTTTGCCGCAGGAGTTGCGATCTCCGCGGACGAGAGCGGTGAGGGATTTCTGGGCACCGTGTTCGTGAACGACGGAGTTGTGGAGTCCAGCGATCCGGAACAGTTCGCGGCAGCTCAGGAGGCCCTGCATCACGCAGTGGCGGCGCGTATCACTGCCGCAGCTGAGGCGATGCTGGAAGCAGCGGATGGCAGCGGATTCCAGGGTGTCGTCGTGACTGGCGGTGAGGAGTACACCACCACCCGGACAGCAGAGTTCCTGCGAAGACAGCGACAGCTGCACCGCAATCTGGCAAAGCATCTGCGAAACTTCACGGCAGAATCAACCGTATTTGTCGGTGTGATCGTGAACAACGCGAGTGTGCACCTGTTTGACGATCACGAAGCCTGGCTGCAGGCTCGAACTCCTGCCAGCGAGTGAACTCCTGCGTATTCGTCTGAGGCGCACCAGCAGAGTGCGGCATTGCTGAAGAACTCTGCTGGATGTGCCGCGTCCGCGACGGCATGCGGCCGGGCTGCAGGGCCGCAGCATGCTCTGTTTGCGGATCCCTGTTCAGACGCCGCCATTTTGTGAGGTCTGCGTGCTCCAATGACAGCAGACGCACGGTCGATTCCTGCCGTGCCGCTCATTCCCAAGACACGCAATTCTTATAGACTCGGAAATGAACAGAATCCGTGGAGAAGCATGGTGAGCAGTTCAGCGGTCAGGCGGGGGGCTTCACGATTGCAGCAACTTTCATTGCTGTGTTGTAAATGGCTGGTCTTTGCCTCGACCAGTTGGGGGCAGGTCGAGACCGGCCCGGCGGTTCAGGTGCGCTACGCCACAATGCCCGGGGAGTTTTACCAGTTGCAGAAGCGGGGGAATGCTGGATGGGACAACGTGGGTTTCGCCGTTGTTGGAAGTGGTGAGCTCGTAAAGGAGTACCATCCTGTCGGAGAGTATCGGATCGTACAGCCCAAAAACGAATGGGTGCTGGTCTGGGCGGATGAGTTTTCGGGCACAGATCTGGACTACGGCAAGTGGGAGAAGGAAGAGAACAATTATGGCGGGGGCAATTATGAGCGCCAGGCGTACCGCACGGACCCAAAGTACTGTCTTGTGCGTGACGGATTGCTGAACATTGCGGTCTATCGGGATTCGCATACGACGACTGACGGAAAGACGCAGCCATATTCTTCGGCCCGGATCAGGACACAGAAACGAGGTGACTGGAAATACGGCAGGTTTGAAGTTCGTGCGAGGATGCCTCGTGGACAGGGTATCTGGCCGGCTGTCTGGATGTTGCCGACTGAATCAGTGTACGGCGGCTGGGCAGCCGGAGGCGAAATCGACATTATCGAATCACGGGGCAGTGCCGTACACGAGACAACCGGAGCGATTCACTTCGGTGGCGGATGGCCACGGAATACGTTTCTTGCACACGCATTCCGGTTTCCCGAAAAGGACGCTGCGGAGGAGTTCCATACTTACACACTTGAGTGGAATGCGAATGAGATTCGCTGGCTCGTGGATGACAAGCTGGCGCAGGCCCGCAGCAGCAGGGAGTGGCACTCCGAATCGGCCCCCGAGAATTCGCGGGCTCCATTTGACCAGCCATTCCACCTGATTGTGAACGTCGCCGTTGACGGACGATTCTTCGAAAAGACGGAACAGAAGGCCGATCTGCTTCCGGACAGCGCTTTTCCACAGGTCCTGGAGATTGACTACATTCGTGTTTATCAGTGGGCCGACTGAGTATCGTCCGAAGATTCGGCTGTGGCTGAATGCAGATGTTGCTCAAGAAACGGCAGCACAGTGTTACGGTACAGCGTGGGTGCATGCTGACACAGATCGACATGCCCTGCCCCCTCCATCAGCAGCAACTGTTTTGGCTCTCGCGCTGCGGCAAATAGTTCCTGAGTCGCAGTGGCTGGTGTGAACGAATCATCAGCTCCGGAGAGAATCAGCACGGGGCATCCGAGCTGGGGCATCCGATCCAGCGGACGAAGTGAATCCGGGGGAATCCCCAGTCGGAACTGCAGCTGGGCAAGCAACAGCTGCGTTGGCACGGCGGCCAGTGGGCCCAGTCTGGCAGCTACTCGGTTGTGAATTGCCGAACGAATCTCCGGAAATACAGATTCGAGGACGACTGCGTGCACAGGAAGAGGTGATGCAAGAACGGTTGCTGCGCCGCCCATTGAGACACCGATGACTGCAAGCGGAAGGTCCGGGTGTTTTGCCTGAGCAAACTCCACAGCGGCTCGAACGTCGTATTGTTCCAGTGCTCCCAATGTGATCTGTTCGCCGTTGCTTTCGCCGTGGGCCTGCAGATCGATCATGATCGTGGCGAATCCCGCGTCATGCAGCATTCGCGCCCGATCCAGCATGACCAGTCGATTTGCGCGGATTCCGTGCACCAGCACAACGGCGCCGCGGCAGTCGGCTGGGACTGAGTGCCAGCCGGAAATCGCGGCACCGGAATGAGCTCGGAGCAG
>JALRDR010000965.1 GCA_023262145.1 Planctomycetaceae bacterium
GATGCGGAGGAACCTGGTCAGCGGGAGTGGTCAGGTGGGGATTCTGTTTCGGGACGACAGCCGGGGACAGGACTTCTGGGCCAATCGCAATCTGGTGGAAGAGAACACTATTGTGAACAGCGGCGGTGAGGAAGGAGTGGCAATCGACGTGCGGGGCCAGACGAAGGATGTGCGATTGCTGAAGAATGTCATCCGTGAGGAACGCGGCGCGGGGCAACGCATTGGTATCAGGCTGGCCGAGCAGACTCAGCGGATCACTGTGGACGGAAACCAGATCAGCGGTGTACACCAGAATCTTGTTGATCTGCGGACGTCGGGCTGACATGGGATGCGAAGGGACAGACAGCGTTCGCATCCGTGCGGGTTTCGGCACGTTATGCTGAGCAGTGATTTCGCATACGGGGGCTGCAGGCTTGTGAAAGTGCATTGTGAACAATGCCTGTACCGTCGGACACCTGTTCAGCTGTTGTCGCCGGCGACTTCTTCATTCCCATCACCGAAGACTTCCGGGGCGTGGCATTTCAGGTCCAGTCGCGCAATGCCGCTGGCCAGATCGATATCGCGAATTCGGACCTCGCGAACAGGCTGATGCGTCCGGGCAGAAAGTTCCGCCAGCAGTTCCTCCAGACGATCGGGGGCAAGCAGTTCGAGGCGGTCGAATTCCACTCGAACGGAACGGCCCTGACCGTTCTTCTTTTTGCTGGTCTTCTTTCCAGTGGCTGGTGTCGCGGCAGCGGATTTGCCCTGCTGCGACTTTGCAGTGATTATGCCGGCGTTCTCCTTTTCTGTGAGCAATGGGCGGAGCATGCAGGTGGCCACAATCAGCAGATTGACCACTGCTATTTCGGTATAGCTGGTTTTGTGATTCGACAGCGAATTAATGACGGCGAGGCCGATCACCACAAACAGCATGGTCATATCGCGCGTGCTCATCGTATCTGCGCGATATCGCAGGACTCCAAACACCGCGAAGAGCCCCAGGGCCATGCCGATATCAAGTTCCAGTTTCTTCAGTGTGAAACAGATAAAGAACACCGTGGTGTTCATCAGCAGAGCCGTGAAACGAAACCCGCGTCTGATGGATGCTGCATCCAGCGCGAAGAGCAGAATGGGCAGCAGAAAACAGAGGTCGAGGACGAAACGGACGAGCATCTTGTAGACGTCGTCATCAAAAAGCGGTACCTCCAGGAATTCCATGTTCGCCTGCTGCCTGCTGGGTTGAAAACGTTGAACGCTGTCTGGTTGAGATGTCGTGGGCAGCACTCTGCAGCCACGACGGATGAGTTGTCACATCACGGAGGAGTACCGGTGTTATGCGGCATAAGACAGCCGGGACACATGTCAACCGCTGCCGTGACATACCGGCAACGTTGTCCTGGGTCGAGCGACCGGTCTTGTGGTATTCTGACGTCAGATTACTCTTCCAGTTCCGGTCGATCGCGACGTCCCGGGGCAGGTCTTTCCCGGGGGGGGCCGCCGAACCCGCCAAAGCCTCCGCGTGGAGGTCCGCCTCCGCGCCCGCCGCCGCCGAACATGCCTCCGCGTGATTCGCTGATCTTCACATCCAGCCTTCCTGCAACGCCATCTGCGTCCTTGATTCCGGAGGATGTGAGGAACAGGGTTCCGCTGAGCGATCGGCGCGGTCCACCGAATCCGAAGCCAAAGCCACCCTGGCCCCCGGTGTCCTGGGCACGCACTGTGACACTGCCGCCGGAAATCTGAATGCCCTCCGCAACACGATTCAGGAATTCATCCTGAGCAACATTGAAGCTGATGCGGACATTTTCATCGTTGGCGTTTGTACCTGAGATCACAAGTTCGATCTGCGGAGGCCCCGGAGGACCGCCAAAACCGCCTGGTGGTCCACCGAATCCTCCGCCTGGGGGACCACCGAATCCGCGTGGCGGGCCGCCACCGAATCCACCGGGACGTTGCGACTGCTGCCCATCGGACGGTTGCGGCCGTTCGTCAGCATTGGGCTGGGGGCGTCGTTGCGGCGGATTCGTTTCTTCAGTTTCACTGGGAGGGTCACCAGGTGGGCGACCAAAGCCGCCCGGCCGGCGTCCACCGAAACCGCCGCCCGGTGGTGGGCCACCGAAACCGCCGCCCGGCCGGGGGCCACCGAAACCGCCGCCACCGAAGCGGCCAAAGTTCATGCGAAACTCGGCTGCAGTGACGGTGACGTCTGAAAGCTCCACCGGTTGATCATTCAGAGTCAGTGAAAATTTACCGGTGCCAGGCATAGCCTTTGATGGTTCATCGCCCTCCTGAGAGGTTACGGAGAACTGAGTCGTGAAAGTACCGGCCAGTTGCCCTACTTCCACGTTATAACTGGGGCTGCGGGGCTGGTCGGGGATTTCGGGGTTCCAGTCAGCCAGGCGTGCTTCAACCACTGCCGGGCGGCCCTTGATGAAGTTGCGAACTTCATTCATCGCGTCGGCAGCACCGTTCTGAGCCGGATGGACATACGGAAGCAGGAGCGATTCGAGGCGATCGATATCGCCCAGCATCTGCTGTTCGTTCCATGATTTTGCCATGATGTCGCGAAGTGCCTGCTGGTAGCGTTCGGGGATGCCCGGTGAGTGATACAGCCGATTGGCGAGGATGGCCTGGGCATAAATCAGCGGTGCGACACCATCTGCACTTCGATTGAAGGGGCCGCCGTTGGTCAGGTTCCAGTCTGTACCCCAGGGAATGAAGGCTGCTCGACCCTCATCGTCCGGGTTGAAATAGACCCAGTAATTGTTCTGGTTTGCAGCGTAGCCATCCCAGAATCCGGTGATTCCTTCGAGTGCCCAAAAGCGAATAAAGGAATCGATATTCACGATCTGGCCCAGTGCGTCCACGTCCAGATCACCTTCGGCGTCCAGCAGTTCAGCCAGTTCCCGAATGTCGCTCAGGTCGTTGTTATCTTCGTTGGTCTTGACCTGAATCCGATCGAGCGCTTTCGGGTGGAAATCGGCAATCGTGCCCTCGTACAGGTTGCCCTTGCTGCTGCCAAACGCACGTTTCAGGAAGGATTTTCGGAGACTTTCCACGTTGGAATAGACGCCGAGGTTCTGGCCATTCACGGAGACACGTGCAAATCCAGTGCGTGGTGCGGGCAGACCGGCATTGCGGTACAGGCGGTAGACCAGATACTGGCTGGTGAGCGATCGATCCTGTTTGTTGTTGTTCAGCGTCAGGCGATCAATGTCCCTGAATGGCTTCTGATCTTCGTATTCGCTGAAATCGACTTTGAGGGAAGGACGTTGGTTGTCATTGGAACCCAGAAAGCCTTTCTTGCGGATACCGACGTTGCTGATCTTGTGATCGTCGATCCAGATATCCGCCTTGAAGTAGTCGTATGGCGATTCCAGCGGGCCGCCTCCGAAAGCGCCACCAAACCCGCGGGACTGGCTGCAGAGTTCTCGCCAGTCGTCTTCGTTCATCTCAATTCGCACTTCCACGACGCGATCGCTCTGGAAGAGGATCTCGTCTTCCAGTTTTTCGCCGAAACCAGTGCGGCAGGAGGCCAGACATGTCAGGAACGCAAGGCCGAACGGGATCAGGATTTGTCGAACCAGCATGGAGTGTTCCCGGGAATCAATCTGATATTTGTTGAAGAATGCCTGGGTAATTTAATGGAAACTTCACGAAAGCTGAACCGCAGGATGCGCGTTGCGGGCCGATTTTTGCATAACGGTACTGTGCCAGGCGGGAGAGGGAAGAGACGGGGCATGGCAGGGCGTTGTGCAGCGGCTCAGGTCAGGCTTCTGTTCAGACTTCATTCAGATGCAGGCGAATTCGTTCGACGATGCGGCGTTGACGGCTTGCCGGCTTTGCCTGGACTGCAATTTTGCAGATTGGCAACGCGTGATATGCTTCCGTGGCTGCGTGCAATGCGGCAACCGGTGTCCGCGGATTCTGCTCAGCCGAGCTCTGAAATCTCAGGAGTGTCCTTGTGGCGGCGATTGGTTCGTTACTTGTTGTGCTGGTGATTTCTCTGCTGATCACGCGTGTGGCCACGATGGCACTGGTGCTCACGGGCATGTCGCGGGAAGCAGCTCGCTTTCAGGCACGCTCCGCATTCACCGGGGTGGGATATACCACCAGTGAAGCCGAGGACATTGTGGCACATCCGGTGCGGCGTCAGATCCTGATGTTGCTGATGCTGCTCAGCAATCTGGGGGTTGGTGCTGTGGTCGCCACGGTGATGGTGTCCTTCATGGAGACGAAGCAGGCGGAGTCCGTCTGGCCACAGATGCTGCTGCTTGTGACCGGCCTGTTTCTGCTCTGGATCACGGCGACCAGTCGGCGAGTGGAACGGTACACAAATCGCCTGATTGCTCTGGTGCTGCGACG
>JALRDR010001041.1 GCA_023262145.1 Planctomycetaceae bacterium
GTGGCAATCTGGTGCAACTTTGATTCACGAGCCTGGATTGGTGCGTTTGTGATCGCACTGTATGCCATTGGATCCGGAATCAATCGCCGTGGTCTGCTGCGTCTCGGTGCCGAAGACGACCGCATTCCGGCGGCGCTGGGAACCACGGCAGGGTTATCCGTGGCAGCATTGCTGGTGAATCCCTTCCCGGTTGCCTCACTGGCTTCCCCGCTCACGATGTACACCCGTGAATTTCCCGGCATGCAGCTGCAGAAATCGCTGAAGGCCGTACAGGCGTCGACCGTCTATGACAATCGCGTCGACTACTACAGTGTGCTGTCGCCGGATGCGATCTGGCTGTTTGATCATACGCACATCGCTGCCATCACGCTGATTCTATTGAGCACGATTGTGATCGCAGTGTCACTCGGTTCTGATCGCCCGGAGGGCGGATCATCCGGAGCCCTGGCCAGTTTTCTGCGTGGCCTTGTCCGAATCCTGCAGCTGATCGCCAGTGTTTTCTCCGGCAGACCGGCTCGGGAAGCATCTTTTCTGCTGCCGTTGCTGGGAATGCTGGTGCTGGTCATTCTGGCAGCCCATGAACTTCCAGCGGCTTCAATCGTCGCCTGCTCCGCTGCAGGAATCGTCGCTCAGGAATGGTATCGCAGGAATTTCTCCCAGACCTACACAGTAAATTCGGCTGAGATTCTGTTCTCCCGCGGTGGCCGTGCGTTCACAGTTCTGTGCATGGCGGTGCTGGCGTTTGCCGTCGTCACTTCGCGGCTTCCCGGGGCTGCGCCACTGGGTGTGGGTTTCGACCCGGAAACACAGATCACGGTTGATTCCGTATCAACGCAGCTGGAAAAGCTGGATGAAGATGCCCGCATTCTGCACACGCGGCTCGATCAGGGCGACCTGCTCATCTGGAGCGGTCGCAGGAGTTTCGTCGACAGCCGGATCGTTCCGTTCACTTCGTCCGGCAATCCGGTTCTGGAGCAGCACGATAATGTTCGTCGTGCTCTGACAAACCGGGATCAGCCGGAAGTTTCGTCTGATCCAAAGGTCAAGGAGCAGTTTGAGAAGGAGCAGATGCGGCGGCAACTGGAGGCAAATGAAACTCTGGAGACCTATGAAATCACCCATATGATGGTGCGTCTGGCCCCGCCGGGACTCCCCGACTATCAGTCGCTGCTGATGCTGAATGCCAGTGGTCGTTTTGTCCCGGTCAGTATCGAAGCATCTGCAGCAATTCTCGAACGCATCGATCCCCAGAACATACCGCCGGACCTTCCGGCACGAATACCCAACTTCCCGAAGATGGCGTTTCAGGATGCCGAACCACTGCAGGTCAGCCTGCGGCAGTTTGCTGTGCCGGAAGGATTCTATGACCGCTACATCTACCGCACCCGTGCGGTCACCAGTGAAAACCGTCGACTGGCCACGCACTACATGGCACTTGCCAATAGCTCACCGGAGCGGATGGAAGAGGCGATGTCGGGAATTGCCCAGCTGACGCTGGCGATCCGGCATCTGAATCTTGCCCTCGAAGAGAACCCGGACGAGGTTGAATCCTATGTGATGCTGGGGCAGTGCTACTATCGCCTGATAGGTCTTGAACAGGCCGTCAATGGTGGTCAGCTCAGCACTCGCCTGCGACAGACTCGCTACCTGCAGTCGGTGGCCGCCTTCCGTCAGGCGACCAGAGCCGACTCGAATGACATCACAGCATGGGAAGGCCTGAGAAATGCATACCAGAGCATGAATCGTCAGGACCTGATGCTGGAAGCGCTCGACAGCTGGCTGGAACTCTCCGAAACATTCACTCCGCCAGCGGCCCGTCAGGAGGAGTTTGAACTCGTACGGATTGAAAATCGCACCAGCAGCCGTGAGCTTGCACTTCAGCTGGTGGAAGTTGACGCCCGGCTGGAAGAACAGATCGACAACCAGATCCAGCAGATGGAAGCCGCTGAAGCTCAGAACCGCGGTGAACTGGCCCAGACACCTGATGCTGTGGACAGCCTCGCAGCTCAGAAGGCTATTCTGACAGCTGTGATCTACAATTCAGCAGGTCGACCGCGTCGAGCGCTGGAGGCATTGCAGGCCAGCGAAGCCGCTGTCAGCAAGGACCCAATTGGCGTCATCCTGCACGGACAACTCCTGCTGGAAACCGGAGAACTGGAGGAAGCGCACCGAAGACTGCTGAGCATCAGTCAGGAAGCCCTGAAAGATCCAAAGGCGTTCGCCAGCACTGACTGGCAATTGCCAGTGGCAATCTCCCAGCTGGGCATCCTCGATTACACTCTTGCAGCTCAGACCTGGGACTCACAGCTGAAACTCTTTGACCAGCAGGCACAACTTCCATTTACATGGACGAACGCATTGTTGTCGCAGCCACTTGCTGCAGATGTGAACTTTCAATCGAATCAATTCATTCCCGTCTGGCCAATCCTCCATCTGCAGTTCCTCACCAGCCAGCTCTCCATCAACGAATCGCTGGCCGACGTGGCCCTGATGCAGGCGGTAGTCTTCCTCGAACAGGGGCAGAACACAGAAGCTGCAACACTGCTGGAACGAGTAATCGGGGACTTCGGAGATACCCAGGTGCGTCGACTGGCGATGGTCTACTACGACATGGTCTCACCCGATTCCGAAGCCTTCCTGGCTCCGCTGAACGTGTCACCGTGGGAGGAGTTTGAGTTTCCCGGAGAGATCAGACCGCCAGAACCACCGGCTGGTGCTCTCGGAGATCCTGCCGCAATGCCGGCGGGCGTCAATCCAGCCGGGGGGGCTTTCAGCAATCCACTGAACTGATCCTGCCCTCAGACAACTGCTGGACCATTTCTGTCTGCCGCTACTTCTTCATTGGGAACAACGCAATACAACTCTGAAGATGGCTCTGGAATACTGCAAAATAGTTATGCTCAATTATTCAACGGGGTTTATAACACAAATTCTTCAGACCCGGTGGATGATGGAAG
>JALRDR010001054.1 GCA_023262145.1 Planctomycetaceae bacterium
GCTGGTACACTGAACCCGACTCAAGTGAGTCGGGTTTTTTTGTCTCCTGCCCGTGGCAGCTTCGGTGCAGGCGGAATTTTTTTCGGCGATGAGGATTGAGTTGCGGGGTGGGGCGAGTGGTTCCGCTGGTGGGTGCGACTAGCTCTCAGTTGACGCGTCTGGATGGTGTCTGGCGAGAGTGACATGTGGTTTAAGTGCTTCTGCAGGGACTGCTGCCGACGTCGAGGGGGGCTTTGCGGGTGCAGCTTTGGAGAGTCGGTCGTATTTCGGCAGTGCTCTGGATTGAAGGCCGTGGACGGCTGGTGTTCTGGCTGCTGCCCGAGGGGGCATTTGTCTGATGAGTTCAGATGCCGCGACGATCATCATAGATTTCAACGTGCAGTCGAGTGCTGAAGTTGAAGTTGTGTTGCCTCGCGATTTCTCGAACCCAGTCAGTTTTCTGGTGCAGTTGAGCGCGAGTGCGGGCCTGGGGCATGAGCCAGACAGTGGATCGAGGAATTGCAGGTACTTCGGCCAGCCAGAGCAGTACTTCATCAACGTCATCGGGTTCATCGATGACAAATTTCAGGATGAATGGATTACGGGCGATAAGTTGTTGAACGATTTCTGGTCGAAATCGAGCCGACTCATGTCGTTGCGACCAGTGGGATTTATGCGGGGTTGAGTTGGCAAGTTTGGGGCTGATGGCGAGGAGATCGCATTGCAGTTCATCGGCATGGACTGTGCCAGCGGTTTCAACGGTAACCCGTTTTCCAAGGCTGCGGCAGGAGATCGCGAGTGCTGGAAGTTCGGGAACAAGCAGTGGTTCACCCCCCGTAAGTACGACGTCGGGAGCGTTGCTTTCGCTTACTCTTCTGAGCAGTTGATCGAGGTTCCACGCAGTGCCTTCGGGTTTCCATGATGTGTACGGTGTATCGCAGAAGGAACAACGCAGGTTGCAACCGGAGGTTCGAATGAACAGGGACTGTGTTCCTGCCCAGGGGCCTTCACCCTGAATCGATTCAAACACCTCAGCGACCTGCATGTTACTCCCCGGGAGTCTTACGGGATTGCTCTTGGAATATTCCCGGATGTTAACCACCTGCCGTCTCAAAACCGCACGTCTGCAACGTGATCAGGGGGTGTTTTCCAGGCTCCGCGAATTCTGTCCAGCCTGCAGAGTGCTGGCTGATGCAACGATCGCTGCAATTGCGGCGAGTGAAAGGTGCAGTTCATTGATGTGTCGGGAAAGCTCGTGGAGTCTCATGAAATCCTGATTACGTGCTTTGCCTGGTGGTGTGATCAGCTGCAGGAGCGGCTGATAAATGCGATAGTAGTCATAGATGGCGAAGGCCATCGATGCGCAGCACAGTGTGGTGACCAGCAGCAGTGTTCCGCTGCGTGGTTGCGTTATAGTCAGGAGGATGACAGCCGTCAGGCAGGACGTCCCCAGCGTGAGCCAGCAGTAGACGTAATACAGTGGAAAGCGAATGGCAGCCAGTTGATCGCGGATTGAAGAATCGAATGCTGTGTAGCGTTGTTCGGCAACGCTGGTGATCACATACAGAATGGCACCTCCTACCCAGAGTGAGAGGGTGACTCGCAGCAGTGTAAGCAGCAGACGTGACATTATGAGTACCGTGACAGAGTCGAATGCAGATCCGGCAGCAATTCCACAATGCTACCGTAAGGCTATTGAAGCTCAGGATACAGAATCCGGGTATCAGCAGTGAGTCTGAGCATCGCAAAAAAGAGAACAAGCGGAGTGCAGAAGAAGAGGTAATCGGGATGCTGGGAGCGATTATTGACGGGTACCGTGCGCGCAGGGCGTGGGGCGTGTACAAGTGTTGTCGGGAGCAGCTGAGGCAGTCATATTTTGCTGCCGGCAGCAGTTCCGGAAGTCCTCGAGGGGTCACCTGGGGACGTTGTGAGTGGACGGGAGAAACCCGGCTCCTGCGAGAACGCTCAGATCGATCCTGGTGGCTGCTGAGTGGCGTACAGCTTTCATTTGAGGCGATTCCGGGAGGAGATATGGAAGACGTCGCAGCGGTTACGTCCTTGCGGACAGCGACGGCAGTTTTTCATCTTGCTGACGGGCAGTGGCTACCGACTGGTCGCACTTTGTTCAACTTTGATCCGGCGTCTGCAGCGGAGCTTTTCCGTGAAAGTCATGAGGTATATCGCGTCGAGTGTAACGACAAAAAAACCGTCCCCGAGCAGGTCGGGGACGGTCCGTTCAATCAGCGGGCAACTTCCTGAATCTTTCAGAAGCTCACGATTGCGTCGATACCGAACACAGTGACGTCAGTTGGCCCGGTTGGTGACCAGTTGTAGCGGATCTCTGGTCGAACAACGAGGTTGTCTGCTGGTGCAACATTCACGCCGAAAGTTGCAGCGTGCACTGAAGTGCCGTCCGCTTTCCACCATTCCAGACGTGTACCAGCTTTCATCGTATCTGACAGTTCATAGAACAGGTAGTTGTTGATTCCGACAGTATCAAAATCATCAGCCCGCAGAACATCAGACTGGAAGACGTAATTCACGCCGTCTCCCAGATCCGTATCGATCACGATACTATGGCTATAGCCTTCTCCACGCCATCCGAAATCACCAATTGTGGTGATGTAGGTAGCTGTAGAATTGTCTGTCAGCTGGAAGGAAGCTCCACCCAGGAATGAGCTGCCGCTACCCATCTGACTAAAGCCTGTATCCCAGCCGGCAGTCCATCCACCATACATCGTGACGTCGTCGGAGGCTGAGTAGGTTGCCAGAACGCCGCTATGCGTAAACGGCTCACTGTTGAACATCGTGAATGAATGGCTGTAGAAGAAGTTGTCCGGTGCGGTTACAACTTCGTAGCCAACGAGCGTGTAGAAGTGACCACCGATGATGCTCCAGTCACCGGAAGCAACTTCAGCATACAGCTGAGGCAGGGCCCAACCGTACCCGCCTCCACGATCCCAGCCGTTCTGGAAGTCCCAGTTCCCCGGGTCGTTACCAAACGCCTGAGTTGCAGCGGCGTCGGTACCGTACATCAGGTCGGCACGGAAACCCCAGTCCATACCATTCGATCCATCAGCCTCTTTCTCAGCATACAGCCAGATCTGGTGCATGTTGAAACTGTTCGGACGGTCATTGAATGAAAGGTTGTCATTACGGGCGACTGAACCCGGGGTGTTCTTGTTGTGGTATCCACCCTGAAGCCAGCCACCGATGCTGATTCCGCTTCCACAATCACCGAAGAGGCTGTCACCGCAGCCGAGGCCAAACCTCTGATGATCTACTCCGAAGCCAAAAAAGGCGGCGCAAGCGCGGGCTAAGCCCCGTTGTAAGAGACAACATAATGCCTGCCGGTTTCCGGCGGGCATTTTTCGTATCGGGCCTGCGCAGGCAAGCCCCACTGCTTTCAGAAGGTAAGACAAATGAAGCGCATCAAATCTGGCGGTGTGTTCGAAGAGAAAATCGGCTACTGCCGTGCAGTTGTCGCGGGCGGCTTTGTCCACGTGGCAGGCACCGTGGGGCAGGGCGACACGGTTCAGGAACAGTGCAAATCGGCGCTGGAGGTCATCGGTGCCGCACTTGAAAAGGCGGGCAGCAGCTTCGCCGACGTGGTGCGGGTGAACTACTATCTTCAAGACCGGGCCGAGTTTGAGCCCTGCTGGCCCATTCTGGCCGAGACTTTCGGGGAAAACCCGCCCGCCGCAACGATGATC
>JALRDR010001083.1 GCA_023262145.1 Planctomycetaceae bacterium
GATCATGAAGGCTATCTGGCATTTTTCGAACGTGCGCGCATCGCTGGCAGTCTGGTCCTGAAATCTCCGGTGAGAGCATTTGTGGATGGTGATGGTAATCCTTTGCGGTTGACAACCGGTACAGCGGGCAGAAGTGGTCGCAGAAAACTGTGTATTACGGACTGGGATGGTGACGGACTGCCGGATCTGTTGCTGAATTCGCAGAATGCGGATCTGTTTCGCTGCACCGCAGTCCGCGACGGCAGGTGGGTGATGGTCAGAGCCGGAACGCTGGCGAAGCGAAATATCGAAGGGCATGACGTCAGTCCGACAACTGTGGACTTTGACGGGAACGGAATTCCGGACTTCGTCGGCGGTGCGGAGGACGGTCGGTTTTACTACCTGCGGAACCCGCGGGCTGCGGGTGTTAATTGAGGGCACTCCGCCGTGCAGGCGTCGTGGTTATGGAAATCAGTACTGATCCGCAGGAGTACGAAGGATGGGCGTGATCGCCGTTGTCGGGACACTGGACAGCAAAGGGGCCGAGCACGCTTTCGTTGCGGATCAGATTCGCCGGCACGGTCATTCAGTTCTGCTGATCGATGTCGGAACGCTCGATCCACCGACGATTGTTCCGGACATCAGCCGTGAACAGGTGGCAGCAGCAGGACAGATTGATCTGTCGGCACTGACAGCGGAGCGTGACCGTGGTCGCTGTGTGGCAGCAATGGCAGAGTCGTTGCCTGTGCTGCTGATGCAGTTGCTGGTGCAACGGCGTATTGATGGCGTGATTTCGCTTGGAGGCAGTAGTGGTACCGCCATTGCTTCTTCCGGGATGCGAGGTCTGCCGACCGGGTTTCCGCGACTGATGGTCTCCACAATGGCCAGTGGAAATGTAGCGCCGTACCTCGGTACACAGGATATTCTGCTCATGCCTTCGATTGTGGATGTCGCGGGGCTGAACCGTGTTTCACGAGGAGTATTCAGCCGGGCTGCTGCGGCGATCTGCGGCATGGTTTCTCTGGAGAGTTCAGACAGCGACGATCGTCCGGTGATTGCGGCGAGCATGTTCGGGAACACGACGGAATGTCTTGGGCATGCAATTCCTCTGCTTGAGTCTGCTGGCTACGAAGTGCTGGTTTTCCACGCAACCGGGGCTGGTGGTCGAACGATGGAATCCCTCATCGCGAGCGGACTGGTCGATGGCGTGCTGGACATTACTACCACAGAGCTGGCAGATGAACTGGCTGGTGGCGTTCTGAGTGCCGGTCCTGATCGCCTGACGGCAGCGGCAACTGCCGGTGTGCCTCAGATTGTGGTTCCGGGTTGTCTGGACATGATTAATTTCGGTGAACCGACGACAATTCCGGAGAAGTATCAGGATCGGTTGTTCTACAGACACAACCCGCAGGTTACGTTGATGCGAACTTCAGCAGCAGAGTC
Organism: Planctomycetaceae bacterium; assembly: GCA_023262145.1. GTDB lineage: Bacteria > Planctomycetota > Planctomycetia > Planctomycetales > Planctomycetaceae > SXXK01. The sequence continues at coordinate 1,423 of JALRDR010001083.1, forward strand.
AGTTGTGCTGGGGAAGCAGCTGGCGGAAAAGATCAATCGCAGCAGCGGACCGGTGTCTGTGCTGCTGCCCTTACGCGGAATCAGCGTCATTGGAGCCGAGGGCGGACCATTTCATGATGCGGCAGCGGATGCGGCGTTGTTTACTGCACTGTCTCAGAGTCTGCGTCATGATGTCCGGGTTATCGATGTTGACTGTACGATTAACGACGCGCAGTTTGCTCAGGCATGTGTTGCTGAGCTGTTACGGATTCTTGGGTGGTCAGAGACTGAAGACGGAGACTGAGCCGGGTGACGAATGCAGAGTCAGAATCAACAGCTGCAGCGTCAGGCAGTGACAGCAGACATCTGGCCCGGCAGGCCACTACAGCGAACGGTCTGCTGCTGCTGGGCGCGGCGATCATGGCGTTGATGCCAGCGACCGAAACATGGGGCGTTTCGCTGTCCGTGTTTCTTTCGTTGTCGTTGCTGTTCTCCGGAACGACCGGTTACTGCGGCTGGCTGAGAATACTTCCAATGATGCCGTGGAATGCGACAGATCGCCGTCGCTGAGCTGTTGAGTCTGGTCGCCAGCCGGCACGGGAGACTGCAGCTGCTGCCGGCGGGAGCAGTTGACATTCAGGGCTGGGAGGCGGGTCTGTTGCGAAACGAATTGAAGTTGGTGTATTCCCAGTGACGGTAGAGTTCGCTGGAGTGTATCAGCTCTTCGTAGCTGCCTTCAGCCGCAACCTGTCCGCGATCGAGCAGGATGACTTTGTCACAGCGGCGCAGTGTTGAAAGACGCCCCGGGATAAGAATCAGGGTCCTGCGGATACTGAGACGCTGAAATGCATCATCGAGCAGGTCTTTTTCTGCCTGGTCCATGCGATGCTGAGGTTCCTGGATGATCAGCAGTGCCGGATCACGGACCAGTGCTCGAGCAAGCCCGAGCCGAAACACCTGTTCGTGGCGAAGACGTTGCCCTTGTTCACCGAGCCGAGTGTCATAGCCCTGAGGAAGATTACGCAGGAAGCTGTCCGCATGGACCGTCTTGGCGGCTTCAATTGCCTGCTGTCGTGACACGTCGGCCTGCCCGCAGGTGATATTTTCCAGAGCCGTAGCATTCAGAACCGGATCATTTTCTGAGACAAGCACCACTTCGGCACGCAGTGATTCGAGGGTTGCATCGCGAATATCATTTCCGTCGATCAGAATCTGACCGGCATCCGGATCGATGAAGCGAGGGAGCATCGCAGCGACGGCATGCGCTGCAGTCATCTCCGTGCTGATCAGTCCGATTCGTTCCCCGGCGGTGATGCGCAGATCCAGTTTGCGAACGATGTCGCCCAGCGCAGCGGAATGCAAAGTTACCTGATTGAGCGTCAGGGTCTTTGCCAGTGGCTGCAGGAAGGATGCGCCCGGACGCTGGCTGACAGACGGGACACTATTAAGAAATGTGGACAGCTGATCGAGCTGTGCAGCTGAATCCGACGATTCCACGTGCAGGAATTGTCCAGCGGTGTTGTAAAGGCCGAGCAGCAGTACAGCCATGCACGCGGCAGTTGCAGGCAGCAGCCCGGCATGCAGTTGCAGCCCGATCAGCGTCATGGTGATGGCAGGCATGACGAGTTGCAGCAGGAAGATGAGAAGTCTGTGAGTCTGCTGTCGGGAATTCAGTTTTTCAGACTGCTGCCGAAGCAGACTGAGACGATCCTGGAACTGTTCCTGCTCCTCCTGTTCCATTCCATATGCGGTGACCAGCCGGGCTCGCTCGAAGCTCTGCGGCAATTCCTGCTGGCGTGTGCTGAGTTCTTCCATCATCACTGACAGGGTGGAGTTTGCGCGACGACGTTCCGAGGCGATCAGATATTGTCCGGCAAGGACAGGAATCGCCAGCTGCAGTGCCGGCCGCCATTCAGAACCAAGCAGTGCAATTGAGATCAGGGGCAGGTGCGTAATAACCGTGCAGCGGCGGGAGAACCAGACAGCGGTTTCGCTTTCAAATCGGGGCAGGATTGATGTGCAGAGCAATTCGGCCTGTGCTGCGACGCTGCCTGAGAGATCGGCGGGCTGAAGACGAATTGCCTTTCGCTGCAGTGACTGCTGGAGACGGGAAGTTTCTGCAGCTGCAAAGCGAGCTGCAAGTCGCTCCCCCAGCTGCCCGGTAAGATAACTCAGCACAATGCAGACGATTGCTGCGGAACAGCTGAGAATCACAGCAACGCGAACCGGCAGCTGCTGGACTGCAACAGGCAGGCTGATCAGCTGCCCGAACAATGGAAAACCATTTTCCGGATGGAGCCGGGGAAACAGAATGACGAACCCCAGACCGCAGCAGACCGCAGCAGCACAGATAAGCACCCCCCCGCAAGCCGCCACCACGACAGCTGTGAGCAGCGGCTGCCGAAAGCACATCGGAATGGATCTGTAACGTTGAAACTCGGCAGGCAGTACCATGGCAGTTTCCTTCCGCGGTCAACAGAAAGACTTCAACGTACCGAACCGCTGTGTGAAAAATCGCGGTACTCCGGTTGTTCCTGAACCACGGGAAGACCAGAGCTTATCTGCAGAAACGCAGACGCAGATCCTTCCCGAACTCCACGAAGCTACCTGGAGAAACAAGACTTCTCAAGCATGTAACTGCAAGCTGGCCGGATATCTGTTGTAAGCAGTCACTTGTGCATGGGGCCGTATGGGGCCGTATGGGGCCGTATGGGGCCGGGCCGTGCTGGTCAGCAGATCTGGCAGATCAGGCCAGATCCCGGTCTTCGAAGAGCAGAAAGCCGAGCAGTTGCATTGCGCCGATATATGCCAGTGCGTAGACAAGGCTGAGCCCGAGGTATTCCTGGGGAACAATTCGCCCGGTGGCGACGGCTGAAGAAATATTGAATGCGGACAAAGAAGGCACGACCATTGAGATCAGTCTTGCGGTAAAAATGACCGACTCATTGGCCTGCCCCTGCACACTCTGATTTACGATGATCTCGGTGAGATTTCCGACCACGAAGACGGCGAAGCAGACCACCAGATTCATGACCATTGGTACTCGCGTCGCCAGTGTGACACTGATGGCTCCGAGCACGCAAACCTGCAGGAAGGTGAGTGCGATTCCCGGCAGAATCTGAGCGACGACAGCGACACGCTCGGGGTGCGGAAGCGGAATTTCCACCTCGGAGATGGTGAGCCACTGCCAGACGGGGGTCTGTTCCAGCGACTGTTCTTTCTGGTCGTAGCCGATCTTAACGAAGATCAGCAGGGCAAAAAGTGCAGTCAGAATGAGGAACATCCAGGTGACGGCCTGCACAATGCCAATGTACTTTCCGAACAAGAACTGGCGGCGGTCGATGGGTTTGCTGAGCAGCGTCATTGCTGTCTTGCCCTCGATCTCGCTGGTGATGCTGGTGCCGGCCGTCCAGACGGCGAGCAGAGCGCCGGAGATGAGCAGGGTTGCGAGTCCGCATTCGTTCAGCATTTTCCCCTCATCTTCAAACGTGAAGAAAGGGATGTAGGTGTTCACGATGAGCACCAGCGCTGAAACCGCCAGCAGCAGCAAAAACAGCGGTTGCCGGATGGCTTCCTTGGTAGTCGCCCTGGCGATGACGCCCGGTCGAGTACCATAGGAGATTCCCAGCAGTCCGAGAAACAGTGCAAAAAGTCCCAGCCACGACCAGGTCCAGTTGATATCCGGCCCCTGCACCTGAGAGCGAATTTCTGCGAGTGACAGCAGGTTATGCAACACGAGTGAATCCAGGCTGAAGAAATGGTGACAACGGTAACTTTAGTGGCGGATGCTGCGGGGAGCAGGCTGGATCGCCCATTTTTTGCCCGCCGGTTGATATTGCACAGATCGGCAGCGAGCCGAATCCAGCGAGACTTACGTTTTCGAGGGAACGGGTGTTGGCGGAAAATCGACGCGGAATCACCCTTAATACCCTCAATTTACCCGATTTCCGCTCAGCAGCGGCAAAAAAACGGCAGCTGCAGCTGGTCCAGCTCCGGTCTCTGAACCTGCTTCCGACAAATCTGTTTATCCGCTGCAGAACGCAAAGTTTCCCATTTCTGTCGGTTGAGCGGTGGT
>JALRDR010001102.1 GCA_023262145.1 Planctomycetaceae bacterium
ATTGCAGTGCCTGTCCTTTTCTGTGCTTATCTGTGTTTTTCTGCTTTTCCGAGCTTTTCTGTGTGTCTGTCCTTTGAGTAAGCGGGGTCGGGATTCAGCCAGATTCGGAGGAGTGGTCTCGTTTTCATGCAGAACCCCTGCTGATCACTGCTGGCATGCACTGCCTGTCCTGCAATGGGTTGCGATCAGATGGTCTAAGGTTGTTTAGCACCACCAAGGATCCTGCTGGTTTTCATTTTCTTCATGAATCCGCGTTAAGGAAGCAACGATTGGCCGCGTGACCATTGAACGTGACCTGCTCCTGAGCCTGAATTTGAAACGGCGGGGCTTTTCTTCAATTCTCTCATCTCTCACAGTCGCATCTAGTGGAGCCATCAGAATAAACGCTACTGCCGCCGCGTGAAATCTTGAGCCATCGAGCGTCCACGCATCATATACAGCTCTCTCAAGAAATAGAGCAATGGAGTAAGTGTCGTTAAGACACATACGTAGGGGTGATAAATATTGATACAACCACGGCAGTGGAAATAACTTTCGTAGTTTTCTCGTTTCCCGCTACCTCGGCCTTGAATCAACCGTCAGGGACAGGCATTGATAATTCACTCTGCCCCAAAGTGCTCGGCCATCGACCAACAGTACGATCATCTGGTCAAAGTCGTGTGCCAGGGCACTTGTCATCGTTCTCTTTCCATTGATCGCCGCTTGGTTGCGAGAATTCTTCTACTTTCAGGTTTTTCAGTCTCCCCTCGTGACATGTCCCGCTACTCCTGAATCAGGTCCAGTAAACATGACACTGCCACGACGACAACTTGTTGATTCCTCAGTGACCCCCTACTACCACTGCATTTCTCGTTGCGTCCGCCGGCTGTTCCTGTGTGGACACGCGGCTGAGCACCGCAAACAGTGGATCGAAAATCGCCTTCGGCACCTTGCTGATGTCTTCGCGATCGAGGTATGCAGTTATGCAATCCTCGATAATCACATGCACCTCGTGCTGCGGCTCAACGATCAACAGGCTGCTTCATGGACGGACGAGCAGGTTGTTCGTCGCTGGGGCACTCTGTTTCCTCCGCGAGGAAAAAACGGCAAACCTCTGCCACTGACGAGACAGTGGATCCAGGAGAGGCTGGTGGACGCAGAATGGGTGCACAGGATTCGGCTGCGGTTGAATGAACTCGGCTGGTTCATGAAGTGCCTCAAAGAGCCAATTTCGCGTCTGGCAAATCACGAGGAGAACTGTCGCGGTGCCTTCTGGGAACCAAGATTCAAGAGCATCGCAATTCTTGACGAAGAGGCTCTGCTCACGACGATGGCCTACGTCGATCTCAATGTTTTTGCTGCCGGGAAATCAGCGTCGCCTGAAGATTCGCCTCATACTTCGCTACGAACCAGGATCGAACATGCGACGCGTGCCTCTGCAGTCGCTGGGGACGCTGAGTCATCAGTTCCGGAACAGAACGCAGACGTGCCGGAGTTGATCGACGAGTCGCACTGGCTGGTTCCAATTCAGGACTGCCGTGAGCGAGGTGTAACTCGGGCGGGAATTTCGCCGACGATGACGCTGAGGTCTTACCTGGAACTGCTGGACTGGAGCAGCAGGCTCAATCGACCCGGCAAAGCCAGGATTTCGAGGGCTGCGGCAGGGATCCTTGAGCGCCTTGGTACCTCTACGGATCGCTGGGAGGCACGACTACACAGTATCCAGGGAAACGATCGGTTCTTTGGTGTTGTCATCGCATCCACGCAGGAAGCGCTTCGGCGGCACGCAAAACAAACAGGACGAAAAAGGATAGCTAACTTCTCTGGGCCACCTTTTTGACAGCTGATACGTGATGATGCGGTTTGCTTGACAATCTATCCACTGCGTGTTTTGAAGGACCGATTGGCGATGCCTGCAGGGCACTTTCAGTCGCCAGATTCATAGGGCAATGCTGTGTAGTGTGCACAATGGATGTGTACGGTCTTGCGCGATGCAGGGCGGATAAAAGCTGCGGGCCTGAAACGTCGTGGTAACGACAATTCGACGACAGAAAGTTGGTTTATTCCTGCAGTCAATTGCGCCATTGTCGGTTCTTGCGTAACATCTGTGCAGTTGAGTATTTGAGACTACACCTGCGTTAATTCTCCGCCTGTCCCCTCTTACCTTGTTCGGTCACCTTTCGGCTATTCGCTACTCTGGAATTCAGAGTTGATCCAGCTCGCACATGGCGACAGATTGAGTCGTCATGAAGCTCTGCCGTGCTGTGATGCCCGCCCCTGCAAACATGCCCGTCCATTTGCAGCCCATTCGGGGCCACTGTCTCTGCAAAGGTGAAGTTCAACACTCTTTGGCGTCGCTTTCCTCAAGCTCTGGCGATTGGGGCATTCAAGAATCATCGACGCTGGACAAGATTATCCGGGAAGACAATGCCTGTCCCAGAGGATGTCCCGGAGGAACTCCCTGTCCCCGAGGAACTCGAGGGGTGTCGTTCAGCGGTGTGAGACTCTATATGACCTGTCGGACGCGTTGCCGCCAGCCACGCGCACTTTACCGCTTAGGGACTGGCGATAGTTATCGTTGCAGACTTCAAGCACCCAGATTGTCGAGTGGCCTTTAGATACCGCAATCCACCGTTTTTCTGCAAAACGCAGCAAGAGTCAACGGCTTCCCCATTACTCACACGAGGGCAAAGCAACGCATTTTGCCGGATCTGTCGGGGAATGATGTCACATTGGGCTGATGAGTGTTCAAATTAAATGCCTGCGTTTTGCTCCTGTTGCCTGTCCTTTCGGGGCTTCCTTTCGGGGCTTTTTTTGGTTTTTTTTTGGCTTTTCCAGAGGGTTGCAGTGCTGGAAGGCTTGAGTGGCGCTGTGTTTTACCTGTTCTTTGTGACTTCTTCGTGACTTTTGTGAGCTCTTTTTGCCTGTCCTTTTATGAGGATGCTTTTATGAGGATGCTCTTATCAGGATGCCTGTCCTTTTGTGAGGAATTCTTTTGTGAGGAATTGGGGGGGCAGTGTTGCCCGCGTTTCGGTGGCTGGGCCAACTGATTTGCGGGTCTTCAGGCGAGTGAAGGTGCTGATTGTTCGGAGTAATTCCTGATATGAAGGTTGATTTCGCTGCATTCCCAAGTGGGACTGTGGGCTGTTGCATAGGGGCGTGTGACGAATTCCAGTTGGTTGAGTAAGCGTCGTGCTGGGCATTCTGCACGGGTTGGAGCAGGTGCAACTGTTGGTTCGGGGCCGGATCCGCATGTTCTGAACGATTTTGGGTCATATTGGCGGTAGACATCCCGCAATAGTCGACTAAAACGGTGCAGAGAGCGGGTGTTTTGAACGTTTGATTGTCCTGAATCGTTCATCCTGTCTTTCTGAGTCAGAGGATGCGGGATGAAGCTGGCGATCATTGGAGGTGGGATTTCGGGACTGACGGCTGCTCGTCTGCTGTGCTCCCGTTACCATGTTGAAGTGTTCGAGGCAGAACCTCGGCCAGGTGGTCACAGCAATACGGTCAGTTTCGAGCTGGACGGCCAGGACTACTCCATCGACACGGGCTTTATCGTCTACAACGACCGCACTTATCCTCGGTTCATGGAACTGCTGGAAGTGCTGGGCATTTCCGGTGTACCCACTGAGATGAGTTTCGCCGTTCGCTGCGATCGCACGGGAGTAGAGTACAGCGGGACAGATCTGAACGGCCTGTTTGCTCAGCGTGCCAATCTTTGCAGTCCTCGTTTTTTGCGCATGGTGGCGGACATACTGCGGTTCAATCGCCAGGGCACGAATGATGCCCGTTCTGTCGATCCGCGGGAAACGGTGGGAAATTATCTCCGTCGCCGCGGCTACGGGCAGGCATTTTGTGAGCATTATCTGCTGCCGATGGGTGCGGCAATCTGGTCATGTCCGCGGGGAACATTTGCCGAGTTTCCGATCCAGTTTATCCTCGAGTTCTATCGCAATCATGGTTTGCTCAGCCTGACCAACCGCCCACAGTGGTACACGATTCCTGGCGGTTCGAGGAATTATGTGGAGCGGCTGATTGAGCCATTTCGCGGATCCCTGCGCGTG
>JALRDR010001178.1 GCA_023262145.1 Planctomycetaceae bacterium
ACTCGCTGGACGACGACGGCCAGCAAGGTTCCCAGTGGTGGCGCCGTGAGGTAAATCCAGAGTGATGACATGTGGCCGCTGACCAATGCCGGGCCAAGAGAACGTACTGGATTCATGGATGCACCACAAACAGGGCCGGCAAACATAGCCTCAAGTGCGACCATTCCGCCGATTGCCATGCCAGCGAACCACCCCTTCTGCTCTGATCCGGTAGTAATGTTCAGAACAAGAAACAGCAGCATGAAGGTAAGCAGAACCTCGAGTATGAATGACTGCGATGCCGATCCGGCAGGCTGAGTAGCCCCAAGTGTACCGTGCTCCGGGAACAGAAAATGGAGCGTTACACTGGCCGTCACGGCGCCCAGCGCCTGTGCTGCGAGATAGGGAATCACACGGTTCCCGGGAAAACGCCCGGCAGCCCAGAATCCAAGTGTGGCCGATGGATTGATGTGTGCTCCGGAAATATCGCCAATACTGTAGATCATCGTCATGACGATGAGTCCGAACGTGATTGCGATGCCAGCATGTGTGATCGCATGGCCCTGCAGGTCATTGATAACAATCGCCCCCGTTCCCGCAAATACCAGGCAGAATGTACCGATTGTCTCTGCCAGAAGTTGTCTTCGCATTGGATTCTGCAATCACAAGGAAACGAATCTGATTCTACTGCTCGAAGTGTTCGCACAAGTCGTGACTGGCAGCAGTGCCCGTGAGTTGAATCGCGGTAAACATGCGGTTCAGCCCCAGACCGAAAGATGCCAGGTCCTGTCAGCACGGCATTCATTTCGGAGTTGTCAGTGGAGGAATTACCCAAAAAAGGTGACCGGGCTCGCAAGTCGGAGCATTCAGCGCAGAGCTAAGCGACATTTCCCGTGTAGTCAACACTGACACGACAGACTTCACCAATTCTTCGTGCACTGTGAATTCAGGTACTGCGTTTTCGGCCACCAGTCTGAGCACAATCACGCCAGACATTGAGTGTCTGCTCTGCATTCACGACGGGGTTGCAGTTTTCTGCAATGAATCGCCGGCCGCCCTCAACAATCTGATGTCTCGCTTCCGGAGTGAGCAATGCAGCGCGCATCATTGCATCTGCAATGCTTTCCGGACTCGGGTCTTCATACAGCAGGCCACCTCCACTCGACTTGATCAGTTCAGCAGGACCTCCGGATTCAGACCATGCAATTGGGAAAGAACCGGAATCGATGGCAGCAAGCATGACGCGGGGAAATGGATCAAATCTCGATGGACAGAGCCATGCTGCACAACCTTCACCGTAATCGAAGAAATTTGACCTCGCGCTTTGCGCGCGAGTTCAGGGGTTGGCATCAGCTGGATCTCGCCAGTTGGGCCGTTGCGACTTGCGTACACCACGCCGATCAAAAAAGAAGCGACAGATCGCACGCAGAAAATTCAATTCCAGATCGGAACGGCCTTTTAAATGAAAAATTTAGTTGCATCCCTTCTTCTTTGCGTCGGCTTGGTCGGCGTACCCGCGACAGCTGCCGAGTT
>JALRDR010000141.1 GCA_023262145.1 Planctomycetaceae bacterium
GTGATACAGAATCTCTGCTTCCGCAGGAGTCGCTGCCATGTTGGTGACGGTATCAGTAATTCGAAACTCCGCAGACCCCAGACGCGTTTCCAGCCGCGAATGCAGACGCAGCCAGCCACCAAACAGACAGCCCTCGTCCACCGTTCCTTCCACGATCACGTTGTCCCCGTCAACTTCAACTGCAAGCTGGTGAGCACAGAGGTTGGCAATCCGACCATGCAGAGGAAGAAACTGTTCAGACACAACGTTTCCTGCGGCATCGCGCCGCGTGTCCTTTCCCGGGGCTCCATGCCAGCCAAGTCCGCAACGGACGATCAGTTCATTAAACCCATCCACCCAGCCGATTCCCCCCAGCCGCATCGGATCCACATAGGCGGGGTTGACCGGGCGCTGCACGGGAGAATTCCATTGCAGGGGCAGCCCGTCAATTTCTCCCTTCCAGATGCCCATACCACGAGTCGGCAGCAGCTGCAGCTGCAGGCGACCATTCGACAGGTGCAGCACATCCACACCGTCGGAGAGGCCCCCTCGCAACCGTTGCATCACAGCCACCTGCTGCCCGTTCTCTGCAACTACAGCGTCGTTACAACGGTGAATTCCCTTATCAACATCAATCAGATCAGTCTTCATCCCGGCCCTCGTCACAGGTCAGTAAGGCAGTCAGCCGGCAGTGTAGCGGGCGACCTCAGCACGTGTCAGCAAACCACTCCGATTTATACGGAATCCGCTCATCCAAAATGTCTGACGGTCGAGACTGTGGCGAGGGGCACAGGACAACAGCCCGTTCGCTGCGCACACCGGCCCGACAACCTGATCATCAGCGGCGACTTCTGACATGATCGAAGCGTTGTTCGAACGCAGCGGATTCTTCGGCAGTTGTGATCCAGAGGAAGATTTTTCCCGCTTCGTCAGCTCTTACTGCAAACCCCAGTTCATGGATCCGCGCCACGTCAAGCAGCATCTGAAACGGTGCCATCTTCTTGTCCCGAGTGATCACGAGGGTGTCCGGCACTCGTTCGGCTTCGGCCAGTGCAAACGAAGACTCATGCAACGGGAGTTCAAGGTGTCCGGCAATGGCCTCCAGCACCGTCTGCACATTTGCATCTTCCAGACTGAAGGGGATGGAACGCAGGTATCCCGGTACAAGATCCGGAGTGGATTCTTCTGTCTTCCAGCCGACCGGCCAGAGTCCATCTGCTTCGCCGCCGACAGCAACCTCAACCGCATAGCCCCCATCGCGGGTTGTGACAGGGCGAAATCCGAGGCCGTACTGCGCCAGTAGTAATGCCAGCGCCGTTCCACGGCTGACACCGGAAAGCTCGATTTCCTGCGGCGCAGATTGGGGAGCTGCAGCAAGGCTCTTCTGGTAGGCGTCGTCACGATAGGTAACGGGCAGTTCACGAGGCAGTCCAAGTGATCTGAGCGTCGGCCCCAGTGACGACAGCCGAATCGGCCCGCTCACAGGAGCCAGCATCAGCTCACGAACTTCGGCAAACTGTTGCTCGCTGAGTCCCCAGCGGGGATCTCCATCCGCCTCGGTACTGCCACTCTGCTTGAGATTCTGGAGCACTTGCGCAAGCGCATCCTTGTCGGGAATCGAGTATGACTGGCCGCCGATCGTGATTGCACCAGTTGACGTCATACCACCCACAACGCGTACAACCAGCCGACCGCGTTCCTGTTCCTGCTCAATCCGCATTTTTTCGCCCGGCTCCGGAGCACGAAAACGCGGGGAGTACCCGAGTTCCTGCAGAATGCGGCCCCATTCCTGAGCGCGAACACGATACAGCGGCTGCGGCTGCATCAGCACCTCCAGCACAAGAGTACGCGAAACACCCAGTTTTCGCTTACCAATGCCGCGCGGGTCAGTACCCGTCACACGGCCTTGCGCCAC
>JALRDR010000215.1 GCA_023262145.1 Planctomycetaceae bacterium
GCACATATTGCGGATGACTACGGTCCAACTGCTTCTCCAGGACTGCACCAACGACAGCGACAGCGGCGTTGGAATACTTCGTGCGTGTACCAGGCGGATACACCAGCTTTGTCTGATTCAGACTTGCCACAGTTGCCTCCAGCGTTGGCTCGTCAGGATCAAAATAACTGCCCACCGGGGACTCACGTACAAGTCCCGACATGTGCGACATCATCTGCCGCAGAGTCTGTACCTGGTCCGATTCGGAGGCCGGATGGAAATCCGGCAGCCATGTCTGCACTGGCGCATCCAGATCCAGCTTTCCCTGCGCAACCTGCTGCATCACGGCAATGTCTGTGAACAGTTTGGAGACCGATCCCACACGGTAAATTGTATCCGCAGTCGCTGCGATACGTTCATCGGCATCCTGAAACCCGAACCCGTCGGCCCAGACCGCTCTCTCTCCGTCCACCATCGCCAGGGAAAATGCCGGCAACGATTTCAGCTCCACCTCATACTCAATCGCTGCCCGCAGTTTCTGCACCGCAGGTTCATAATCCGCTTCCCACTCCTCAGCCAGCTTCGCAATCTGTCCGCACAATTTTGTCAGGTTCATTCCCTGCAGATTGCACATCGCCGCCACACAGGTACCGCTGTCCGGAAACAGCAGCAGCATGGTCGAAGTTCCCGATTGCGCACCACTATGCCATACAGCCGGGCGACCGATCTGCTTTCCCACAAACCAGCCCAGTCCATAGTTCGTCGTGCCACCATTCGCTGTCTGCTGAGCCGTCCACATCTGCTGCCGCCAATGGTCATTCACCAGCAGACCACGATTCAAAGCGGTTGCAAAGCGAACCAGATCACCGGCAGTAGAAACCAGTCCGCCGCCGGGAATTTTCATACTCGTGTCGTGCAGCGTGGAGTTGTACAGGCGGCCCGCAACCAGCTGATGGCCCGCCGGAAAACGCTGCAAGTCGTCAGCCGCAGGGCGGATGTAGCCCCGTGAACGCCCCGGGATAACCGCAAACACATCATCGGCCAGAGTACGTTGCATTTCGGCAGGCTGGAGCACACGTTCCTGCAGCAGTTGCATGAAGCTGGCACCGCCAGCACCCTCAGCAACCGACCCCAGCAGGTTATAGCCAAACGACGTGTAACGATGAGCAGTCCCCGGTTCATGGATCAGCGGATCTTCAGCAAAGACCTGCAATGCTGCATCAAGACTGAAGTAGTGCTCTGTCGCAGACGCCTCTGCTGGCGACTTGTAGTGCCGGATGCCTGCCTGGTGAGTCAGCAGTTGTCGAGCCGTCACAGGCCAGGGCTTCTGCGGAAAGCCGGTGACATAATGCTGCACGCTCTGATCAGGATCAATCCGACCTTCCGCCACCAGAGACAGCACCAGCGCCGCGGTCATGGGCTTGGCAATCGACGCTGTGCGATACACGGTGTCCGCTGTCGCAGCAACGTCATGCTCCACATCAGCCAGACCATATCCCAGTGAGTAACACAGTGCATTCTGCCGAGCCACTGCAATGCTCAGACCCGGAATGCCGTGCCGAGCCATGAATCGCTGCACCACAAAGTCAATTGCATCTGCGGTTTCAGAATTCAACGCATCTGCAGCAAGCCCACACTTATTCGTTATCACAAACGGCAGCAGCACAGAACAGACCGCAAGAACCCGGATTCGTCTGCACACCGAACGCTGCATCTCATTCCACATGACCACGTTTTCCCGCAAGGTTTTGCTGTGCCGCTCAGAAGTTCCATCACAGAAAGCATACAGGTTCACTGGTTAAACTTCATGCCGCCCGACGGCAATGGAGCCAGCAATCGCCGGACGCTGACACTTTGTACAGCCGGAGTACAAACTATCCATTACAACTGATACGCGCTGAGTTCGTATTCGTCGGCTGATTACCAGGACCAAGATTCTTGCTGGAGTGATCTGGAAACCACGCCACAGGCAATCTGGTTTTCGCGCCACGTGGGCTACCATCCCTGCACTTCATCAGTTCCGGATGCATTCTCTTTTCCTCGGATACTCATTCTTCTGTTTCCGGATACTCAATTGTTCCGTCGCCAGCCTCTCATCCTTCCCCTGCTCATCGCACACTGCATCTCCTGCATTGTCCCCGTTGGTGCAGCAGGCTGGCGGTCGGGGTGTTGCTGCAGAATGTCTGCTGGTTCAACCGCAGACTGCTGTTGCACGGCAACCGTCGCCACGCGGCAGTCCGGCACCTGCTGTGCCGCGAGGTCCGCAGAAAGTCGCAGCAACTGCTGCAGTTCGGCTCCGAAATCGCCGTCAGCAGAAGCAGTCGTCGGCACGCTGATTGCCACCTGTCGCTGCAGCGGCTCCGGACCTGAATTCACAATTCAGAATAACCAGCCACGCATGCTCCCGCAGGCTCCGACTGTCTGCGGTGAATTCAGCAGCAGCCGGTTCCACATTCGAACGACAACTGCACAACAGCCGCAGCCCATTCCTCCCGAAACTCCGCCGCCGGAATCTGACAGCGTCCGCTGATGTCTCTTACCGGCGCGATGTAATCCCTGCTTTCGACTGTGCAACAGATCCGTTGCCGTCGTCCGCGGTCGCCGGAATCTCGTATCCGATGCGAGAATCAGGCTCGATCTCAGGTGCCTGCCGACAGCATCGGCTCTCACGCTGTACGCATCAACTGGCTCAGCGTACGTACGTTCACGCGTTCCAGTTCTTCAGGATATCCGAACATGTCACGTTCCCGTCATTCACTTCGCAGTTCACGCGGCTTTACACTCATCGAACTTCTTGTTGTGATCGCGATCATCGCTGTCCTTGTCGCACTGCTGTTACCGGCAGTGCAGCAGGCGTGCGAAGCGGCCCGACGCACGCAGTGCAGAAATAATCTCAGGCAAATGGGGCTGGCGCTGCA
>JALRDR010000284.1 GCA_023262145.1 Planctomycetaceae bacterium
GCTTTATTGCAGCAGATGCTGGGGGTGAACAGCGAAGCCTGATCCATCGCGGCATTCATCGCCGGAAAGAGTCTTCCGCTGGTGTTGAGCACTGGCAGGAATCGGCAGCTTGAATTCTCAGGGGATGCAAACGCTGCCACGCCAGCCGATCACCGTTGCTGGTATTGCGGGAATTTTTCATGGCCTTCGCACGATCTGCCTGCAGCAGAACGCAGGAAATCAGGGGAATCGTGACGGAGATCAGATTCGCTCCCTTACAGCTCAGCGTAGAATCCGGGCAGTCCTGTAGCAGGTGGTTGAGGTGTACCTGTCTGTTGCTGTGGCATCACGGCAGCGGCGACAGCTCTGGCGAATGAACATGCTGCAGTTGTTGGCACGACAATCAGAATGCTGCAGGCCCCGGGGAGCTCCGGGCTGAATCAGCAGCCCAGCAATGAACGAATGGGAAGGTCCATGACGGGACAGATCCGCCTCGGCGCGGGTATTCTGAATCAGACACCGCTCGACTGGGAGGGGAATTTGCGGCGCGTGATTGCCGCAATTGATCAGGCTCGAAGTCAGCGTGTTGCCATTCTGTGTCTGCCGGAATTGTGCCTGACAGGCTATGGATGCGAGGACTTGTTTCTCGCGGACCACGTTGTGAAGACAGCGTGGAGCATGCTTCAGCAGCTGATTCCACACACTGTCGGAATCGCTGTCACTGCGGGTCTGCCGGTGCTGCTGAACGGATACGTCCACAACGCCGCGGCAATGCTTGTGGATGGTCGCTTGCTCGGGCTGTCATTGAAACAGAACCTTGCCAATGATGGCCTGCACTACGAGCCACGCTGGTTTCGTGCCTGGCCACGGTACACACAGACGCTGCATCATTCAGCATGCGGGAGCATTCCTGCGGGCGACCTTCGTTACCAGATCTGCGGTCTGCAGATCGGGCTGGAGATCTGTGAGGACGCGTGGGTGGCTGATCGTCCGGGGCGAAGGCTTGCGGCTGCGGGTGTTGATGTAATTCTGAATCCCAGTGCCAGCCACTTTGCATTTGGCAAGCAGAGTCAGCGTGAGCGACTGGTTCTGGAGGGGTCTGAGCAGTTTGACTGTTGCTACGTCTACGCCAATCTGGTGGGTAATGAGTCTGGCAGAGCCATCTACGACGGCGGGGGTATGATCGCAGATTCCGGTCGCATGCTGCTCAGCGGACAGCGCCTGCGATTCGGCGAGGTGCAGGTGATCTGGGCTGAGGTCACAGCAGGAAGCGAGACCAGCGCAAATGAGTCGGATGCGACAGTGAATTCAGGGGGAGCAATTCCACTGATTCGCAGCAGCTGGGGAATTTCTGCTTCCGCTTCTGCAACGGTGGTGAAAGAACAGCCGGTTGCAGTCGAGCGGCAGGATGCAGCAACAGTCAGGGCCGAAGAATTCACTCGAGCTGTAGCTCTGGGCCTGTTCGACTATCTGCGCAAGAGTCGTTCTCAGGGGTTTGTGATCAGCATGAGCGGTGGGGCGGATTCCACAGCGTGTGCGGTGCTGGTGCGGGCTGCAGTAGAACTGGCTTTTCGTGAACTGGACGCCAACGCCCGCCAGCAGTTGCTGGGGCATCTGCGGGACCTGGCCAGCTGCAGTGATGCGAATGCTCTGACAGCGCGACTACTGACCGGGGTGTATCAGGGAACATGTAACAGCTCAGAGACAACCCGCCATGCCGCTGAGCAGGTGACAAGAGCACTGGGGGCGGTTTTTCTGGAGCTAGATGTTGATGGTCTGGTGAACAGTTATCGGGCTGCAATTGAACAGGCAATCGGCCGGCAGCTGAACTGGCAGCACGATGACATCGCTTTGCAGAACATTCAGGCGCGGACGCGGTCGCCGTCTGTCTGGATGCTGGCAAATCTGCAGGGAGCACTGTTGCTGGCGACCAGCAATCGCAGCGAGGCATCAGTGGGATATACCACAATGGATGGTGATACCTCCGGGGGACTCAGCCCAATCGCCGGGATTGACAAGGACTATCTGCGATCGTGGCTGCAGATCATGCAGACTCAGGGGGCAGCTGGAATTGGTCCATTTCCGGTGTTGCAGCTGGTGAACGAGCAGCAACCGACAGCAGAACTGCGTCCAGGGCAGTACGGGCAGACGGACGAAGGTGATCTGATGCCGTATGCAGTGCTTGAACGCATCGAGCAGCTGGCAATTCGGGAGCGACGTGCACCGGTCGAGGTAATGCAGATCATGGTTGCCGAACAGCCGCGCCAGCCGGTGCTCCAGCTTACGGCCTGGATCCGGCGGTTTTATCAACTGTGGAGCAGCAGCCAGTGGAAGCGGGAGCGAATCGCTCCGTCATTCCATCTGGATGAACACAATGTGGATCCGCGCACCTGGTGTCGTTTCCCAATCCTGTCCGGGGGATTTCGCCACGAACTGGATGAGATGGATTACCGGGCAGCAGAGCTGGGAACAGAGCCGCAATCCTGATTTTCGCAGGTCGCATGAGGGCAGCGGGGAACGCAAACGTCTGCAGAGCTGGTCGTCAGCCTGCGAACAACTGCAGCGGTGTTCGTCCGGTACTGTCTGAAAATGTCTCTGACGGAACACCCATGGTCTGCAGGATGCCCAGGTACAGGTCCGACAACACGCCATCTTCCGTCTGCTGGTAGTTTCCATGCCGCAGCCCCAGTGCACCTCCACCTGCAACCAGTGTGGGCAGATTTGTCGGGTTGTGTGTGGTGCTGCAACCGCTTCCAAACAGAACAACGGTCTGGTCCAGCAGGGACTGGTCTCCATCCCGTGAGGACTGCAGCCTGCCCAGGAAACTGGCGATCTGTTGGCTCAGGAAAAGATCGTATCTGGCAAATTCCAGCTGCCCATCGCGATCGGTGGCATGCGACAGATTATGGTGCGTGCGGGTGAGTCCCAGTTTCAGCGGGAACGTATCACTGATTCCCATCCCATCTTCGCGATTCAGCATAAAGGCAACCGAACGCGTAATATCGGCGTCGAAGGCAAGTGCGATCAGGTCAAACATATTGCGGTAGTAGTCTTCCGGCGCGCTTTCGTTGGTGACATCAAGATCAAGGTGGGAGTAGTCCTGCTGGCGGATTGGTACCTCCAGCCATTTTTCTGAAGCGGTCAGGCGGGATTCCACTTCGTCGAGTGAGGTCAGATACTGATCCAGTTTCTGTCGATCAGATTTCCCGAGGCTGCGGCTGAGCGAACGAGTTCCTTCCAGAACAGCGTCCACCAGACGGATTCTTCGCTGCAGCTGATCACGTCGAACTTCAAGAGATCCGCTATCACTGCGGAAGAGCCGGTCAAAAACCTGCCGCGGATTGTTTTCTGCCGGGACCGGTCGGCCCTGATGGTTCACGGAGATCGTGCCAGTGCGGGAGAGGAAGCCGACACCGGCATCGACTGAGAGGACGAGTGAAGGCTGACGACAGTACTGTCGCGTATGGCGGGCAATCACCTGGTCCAGCGATACTGTATTGAACTGTCCGGGGCTGGGATTGTGCAGTGGCGCTCCGGTGAGCCACATATCCGAGCACATGTGCGGATCAGCTTTCAGAGCGGAAGGGTGATGCAGTCCACCGACAAAACTGAGCTGATTACGGAATGGTTCGAGAGGTTTTGTGGAACTGCCAAACTGAAAATCGGTGCCGGTCTGCTGCGGAAACCAGCTCCATTCATTGATCTGGTTGTCAGCTGCAGGCAGTGACATTCCGTTGGCGGTGTAAAGGGCACAGAAACGGCGAGGAATGTTGGCAGCAGCTTCCTTCCCCATCGCTTCCAGCAGGGGCAATGCCAGTGAGACACCGGATAAACCACGAATAACGCTACGGCGATGAAGCTTCTTCATAACGACGTTCCGGAGCAGGAAGGAGCAGGAAGGAGCAGGGCGGGCGAACACAGCCACCAGCGGCAGACCACGGTGGATGCCGGATCAGGAATGATCGGTGGGCGGACCACTCCAGAGGATATCGGGATTCCTCGATCGCTCCAAGACTCCGTTTGCTGCTTTTATGCGACTGCGGGTCAGAGCCGTTTTCAGCGGATAATTGCCGCCGTCTGCCGAAAGCACCTGAACGATTGACGCTCAGGCTGCTGATTACTGCTGTTGAGCGATCAGGTCATCCAGTTCCTGCTTCAGTTTTGGCAGGATCTGGTCGTAGGGGAATGCCCCCAACGTCTCCGAGCGACGTTTCAGGTTGACATGGTTTGGCCCGCACCAAAGTCCCAGATCGGCGTCATCTGTTTCTCCGGGGCCGTTAACACGACAGCCCATGACCGCGATGGTGAGCTGATACTGCTGTGCATAGCGTGTCATTTCACGCACCTGCTCAGCGAGCTCCACGAAGGCCTCGTTTTCCACGCGGGAACAGCTGGGACAGCTGATGATATTGAGTGAAGCAAGACCGTAGTCGACAACGCTGCGAACCCGCCCGGCAGCGATATCAGCGAGGATTTGTCGACCGACCTCAATCTCTTCTGCCTTGCGGTTGTTGGGGACCGTAAGGGACACGCGAATGGTATCTCCGATGCCCCGGCTGATCAGCTGTTCGAATGCAATTCGCGTCTTGATGACACCGTCCGGGGGCATGCCCGCTTCAGTAACACCCAGATGCAGAGGGACATCCGGTCGTCGTTCGGAAAACCGTTGATTGACTTCGATGACTTTCTGCGGGTCAGAATCCTTGAGTGAAACGCAGTACTGATCGAATCCGATTTCGTCGAGCAAATCGCAGTGCTGCCAGGCACTCTGCAGCATGGGCGAGATGGAGTCATCCTCTGCGAATTGTGAGCGCACTGCCGGATCGACCGAACCACAATTGACTCCGACACGAATGGCACAGCGATGATCAGTGGCGATTGCAGCCAGAAAACGCACTTTTTCCTGCCACGGGCGTTCTGTTTCATGGTGATACAGGTGCCCGGGGTTGTAGCGAATCTTGTCCACATGCGGGGCAATGCATTCGGCGAGCCGATAGTTTTCCTGCAGGTCGACCGAAAGGCGGGCTGTCACCTGACGGCGAATTTCCATCAGGGCATCGGCGTCCTTGCGGCTGTCGATGGCTACGCGAACAACATCTGCCCCGGCGTCGTGCAACGCGTTGATCTGGGAAACCGTGGCGTCGATGTCCTGCGTTCTGGTGGCAGTCATGCTCTGCACCGCGATCGGATGCCCGCTGCCGATGGAAATGGAACCGATGCTGATGGAACGTGTCGGGTTACGCTGTACGGCCGGACGATCTGGCGTAGTCATGGAAACGTGTATCTTGAAAAACGGCAGTGAAATCCAGACGCTGGCTGTGCAACTGCAGCAGGGGAATCCGGTGCATGGGGCGGCAGATGGTCTGACTGAACAGGATCGTAGACACCCGTTGCCGGTCGGTCACGTTTCCCGCTGCAAATGTGACCAGATTCCCTGCGTTGCTGAATCTTTCCGTCGGATTCTGCTGCTGTTCAGCCTTGCCGCATCAGTTCCCGGATGGGACGGCCACCATTGACGATCGGTGTCGGGCGACCATTGAAATCCTCAATGACCGTATTTGCCGAGTCGATTCCGAGGTGGTGATAGATGGTTGCCAGGAAGTCTTCCGCGCTGCAGATCCGCTCAATGGAGTCTTCGCCACGGCGATCCGTGGCCCCGATGAATCCACCGGTACGAATATTCCCCCCGGCCCAGATATTGCTGAATGCGCGAGGCCAGTGATCTCGCCCCGGCTGTTGCGTCCCGGCTGGTGCACTTGCGTTTCCTGCTCCGGTGCTTGCGGCATGGCTGATTTTTGGAGTACGACCGAATTCTCCCGTGACAACCACCAGCACGCGCTGATGCAGTCCACGCTGGTAGATGTCCTCAATCAAAGCTGAGACAGCCTGGTCGTAGACGTGGGCACGAAACTGCAACGCCTCAAACACGTGATGATTGACAGCGTGATCGTCCCAGTTGTTTACACGCCCGCAGAGCGGCCCGCGGAGGCTGGTTGTGACTACATCGACACCCGCTTCGACGAGTCGTCGAGCCATGAGCAGTTGCTGCCCCCAGGAGTTACGACCATAACGATCTCGAGTGGCGGCGTCTTCCTGCTCCAGATCGAACGCGAGCTTTGTCTGTTCGCTGGTGAGCAGCGTCATGGCCTGCTGTTCGAACTGATCAAGGGCGTTCAGTTCTCCCAGTCGATCAAATGTGCGATCCAGATTGTCGAGTCGCTGACGGAGCGTACTACGGCGATCGATGCGACTGACTTCGCCCTCCCCGGAGACACCGATATTGGGGATCGTGAAATTCGGCTGGGAGGGATCACCGCTGACGGTAAATGGTGACCATGCATCACCCAGATACGCCGGTCCGTTGTATTCAGTGGGCGGGTTAATGCCGATGTACGAGGGGAGGGGGTTGTTGCGAGGCTGCTGCTGGCCACGCAGATAGCTGGTAATTGACATCCAGTCCGGATATTTCGGTCGCGGTTTATCCCGAGTATCAGGGTCTCCCGAAAGCATCTGCATCGAGCCCGCAGGATGACCCGCGGCCGTCTGACGCATGGACCGCAGCACTGTAAATCGATCAGCAATCTGTGCCTGCAGCGGGAGCAGTTCGGTGAACTGCATTCCGGGAATTGCCGTGTCGATCAGCCCGAACGGTCCACGATATTCAGAACCGGATTCCGGTTTCGGGTCGTAGGTGTCAATGTGTGAACAGCCACCCGGTTTCCAGACCAGAATTACGGCTGTGCGTTCACGTTGATCAGCGTCCGGAGCGGCTGCCAGGGATTTCAGACGCAGCACCTGCGGCAGTGTCAGACTTGCGAAGCCGGCGAGACCAAGTCGCATGAATCCGCGCCGACCGGCGGGGCCGAATAATGCAGGACCGTGGCAGGTTGATGCCGTGAAGGGATGATTCATGGTGCCTCCGCCGCAGTCACGCGGACCGTCACAGGTTCGGATATCATAATGTCGACGGTATCCGCAGCGGCTGCCGTCTTTTGTGCCTGTTCCAGCTGCTTTCGCAGTTGTTCAATCTTCTGCTGCAGTTGTTCTGTCGGAGCTGCAGATTCTTCGCTGTTCGGTGATGAATCTGCTGGTGCAGTGTCGGATTCAGAATTCTGTTGTTGAGGAGGTTGCTGAGCTGGTGGAGTCTGCTGTTGTTGCAGTTCTTTTTCCGCATCGCGGAGCTGCTGCTGTATTTCGTCGACCGCTGCCTCATTGTAGCGGTAGCGACTTACGGCACTGCCGTAAAATGCGATGCGATATTCCCCGGGTGCAGTATTCAGAGTCTTCGTATTCAGCACGGCTGATGCGGTTTCGCCGGCGAGTGAAATGTCAAAGACCGGATTGCCGGTAAACCCGTTACCAAAGGTTTTCGCCTTCAGTATGGTGCCGGAGAATTCGGTGCGCCTGGTCAGAACCAGCGGAATGGTGAGTGATTCGCCCTGTACGACCTCATACGGAGATTGATCTGCGCTGCGAATGGACAGGGGGGCAAATTCCGACCCACAGACTGAAATTGGCAGGTCAGCCAGCAGTCGCGGTGAAGGGATTTCTTCCCATGCATTGCGAACCGGCCACGACATTGAAGCTGTAAAGCAGCGGCGTTCTACCGGCTTCCCGTCAATCTCAGAGACGCCGGTGATTGTCGCCAGCGACATTCCGCGGGGAGCATTCTGATCAGCTGTAATCAGAAGAATGCCGCGATTCTGGCCAGCCGGGATATCAATTCCGGCAGCGGTGACTCCTTCCGGAAGATTGGCGGCCTGAAGCTGAATCGCGCCGTTAAAGCCATCCCGACGAACCACCGCCACTTCCAGGGCAATCGTAGCTCCGCCACGCAGTGCCAGGGGTTTGGAGATGGCATTTCGATCGCCGTTGCGAAGTTCCATGTGCAGACCCCACGCACACAGAGCGAAGTCCGGGGCAGCCCGGCGAATGACCAGACGATAAATGTTCCGGGGATCGTTGCGAGTCCCGCCAAACAGATCGGACAACTGCAGCCGGTATCGCCCGGTCGCTGGTATCTCAAGCTTTCCGATCAGGTCTGCAGAACCACCATTGTACGGAGGCCCATCGTAGGAATAGCCGTTGCTGCTGGGTTTGATCGGGCTGGCGATGTCACTGAACTCGATCAGATCCGTCGCCTTGATCAGGCCATTTTCTTCTGTGAGCTGCTGTATCAGGACAGCGGGGTCGGTGGGACGTCCCAGACGCTCTGAGGCGACTTCAACCCACCAGACATCTCCCTTTTCTGCGGCAAACTCGAATGTGTCGACATCCGCGGCAGTGGCAAAGGCACCGGCGATATCGCAGGGCAGAGTAATCTGTTGCGGCTGATCTGCAGAATTCGGCTCTGTCTCTGATCCAGCTGCCTGGTCCGCAAGTCCTGCCGGTGGCCATGAAAATCCACGCACGTCAGTAATGGCTGGAAAGACTGGAAGTGCTGATTCAGCAGACAGTGATCGCAGACTAAGGCGATAGAAGTAGCCCACCCCACCCTGATAGGTCAGGTCGTGTATGCGAATTCGATATTCACCATCTTCCGGAACTTCAAAATCCACCGGACTTCCCTGACGCTCTACACGCAGGTCGGCCCCCGCTGAATTTGCAATTGTCAGCACTGGCTGCAGTTTTGATTCGATCCCGCGGGCGTCGCAATGGATCAACAGACGATCTCCGGCGGTCGCCTGAAATGTGTAGTAGTCCACGCTGCGAGAGGTGACGACTGCATTGCAGATGACGCCGAGCGACAGTGGCATGGCCTTTTCGAGGCTGGTGTTGCCAGCGGTCTGAACTGTTTCAGGAATCTGATCGACCACAAAGATCCGCGCGGAGGAAATACCCAGCCGCGTCAGAATTCGCATTTCGTGCAGCCCGGATGGACAGTCCGCGGAGATGTTCAGTCGATAACGCATTGGATCCGGCGTTCCGTCTTCACGAAGAATTCGCTCGGACTGAATTGCCGGGCTGGAGAAGACCAGCTGACCGCCGTCGTCCAGATTCTCTCCGGTAATCGCAATCTCAACGGTGGTCCCGGCCTGACCTCCCATTGGCAGACAGGTCAATAGTCGCGGCAGGGGCAGACAGACCGTCTGAGCCGGAAGCAGTCCCGACAGCATCAGCAGGGCCATGAACGGAAGGACTGCCGCATGCAGAAGATGTCGCGGTCCATTCATGGCGGAAATCGCTGGCCCACAGGCACCGGCTGGGGGCAACTGCGAGCAAAGAAGTCGTAAACCCGGCATGGGGCGTTCTTCCTTCCCGGATGACCGTTCACACTGAGATGCGGCAACTTCTGCAGCCGACCATCCCGGTGAAGATGCGGATCCGGAGCAACAAAGGGGTGAGATTTCTGAGGCGGGTCCGGCAGAAGGAAAACAGTACTGATTCCTGTTCATGCCAGTCTGCAAAGCTGTTCGTGCTGGTGCTGAATGAACATTGGAAATCAGTTCGAACAGCACAGGGCTGTCCCTGCATCCCCGGATCGTAACTGATGCCAGCTGCTCAGAAAACTCAATTCCGCAATGGTGACTGTGGAATCGTCACCCGTCTGGCTGGCAGCGAAGCCATGCTGGGCGGGCGGAAACTCAGAAATCGCTGCGATTTTCATCCAGTCTGCTGCGCAGTGCATCGCGTTCGCAACGGGTTGCATGCAGATCGAAACGCAGGTGATGCTGCTCATGCCGAAGCTCAGAAAGGGCTTCATGCAGCAGATGCAGCACCTGATTGCGTTTTTGAAGTGAAAGTTCCAGACGGTGTTCGGCGTCGCGCAACTGGTCTCGGGCCGGCAGATCGAGACGTTCGATGAGGGCTTTCAGCTCCTCGATTTCCACCGGCAGATCGCTCGCCGCGAGCTCCTGATTGCAAAAACGAAACGGCATTTGTGCAGTCCATAATTCAGGGGGATCAATCCGTAACGGGGAGTGGTTTTTGTAGTGACTCCCGCACTCTGCTCAACATTCGCGTGATTCAATCCTGTGAAATCGACTGTTGACCATTCACAACAGACTGGCAGGACCGCAACATGGATGGGGAAAACCAGTACCAGACTCCCTCGGAAAATTGGCTAAATCCCTCCCCGTGAAGGCATTCTGCTCTCGTGAGACTGCGGCCAATTCGCCTAGAATCCGGCGGGATTTTCGCAGGCGAATTCGGTGCCGGCAGATGCCGGTCGACTCAGGCTGCGGAAATCTTCCGAGCATGGTGGCTCGGATTCTTACCGTGGATCAGGACATGGATGTCGATCTGTGGAGACGGCGGTCGCTTGCAAAAACGGCAATACCAGCAGCAGCTGCGGGCAAGGAGTCCGTCGCTGGAGTGTTGCCGTGCGCACCGGGGTCTTCTCCATGCGCGTCGGCGAAATGGGCAGCTCCCGATCCCGGCAGCCGTCACGGCGGGCTCAACAAGAACATCAGCCGAGTCGTTATCGGCAGAGATGCCTGTTGGTTCAGGGATATGTGCTGGCTCTGTTTGTCCTGACAAGTGGATCGCAGTTCCTGTTGGCACAATCGGCGGGTGACGAGTCCGACAACAGTGGGAAGAACACGGCCGCTGCTGTTGCCGAACTCTCCACTGAGCTGATTACGGAGTGGCAGTGCTCTCTCAGCCCGGCACGCACAGTTGTAGACCGCGAGCAAATTACAGTTGAGGGTGAACCGTTGACGCGATTTCGCGTTGCTTCCGAATCCTCTTCGGAAGCGGTGCGCCTGGTGGCAGGAATTGAACCATCCTTGCTGCATTACGACTTCTTCGCGACAGTTCGAGTTCATTCAACGCTGGTTGGAAGTCGGCTTGCAGTCGAGGTGCTGGTACCCGGACAGACAGATCCTGTGACCGGCCTGCCCCTGGTGTTGTATCTTCCCGGTGATGCGATTGAATCGGATAACCGGTTTTATGCACTCACCGTCTCTGTGACCGAACGCAGTCTGCAGGCGGCTCTGCGAACAGCTCGAGCGGAGCGAAATCGACCGGATATCAGTGCCGAAGGAGCGGTGATCACCGGGCTGGCGATTCTGACTGAAACTAGTCCCGGTGAAAGCTGGACCGATATTGGTCTGGCCGAGTACGGGCCGGTCATTCGACTGCCGGACCGGATTTCTCAGCAGATGCGAGTGCTGGCCGCATCATCCACGCTGTCAGCGAATCAGGAACGATCCTACGTGCCCATGGACGTGGAACTGGGGGCATTGCTGCTGGAGGGACGTCCGGGAATTATGCGGTTGATTCCGGATCACGGTGAATCGACGGATCTGATTCGTGGTCTGGGCATCAATACCGTCTGGTTGTCAGATTATCGTGATCGGCTGCGTGCTCGGGAGTGGGCTCTGGCGCGCACGGCAGTCATGACATCTCCACCGCATCCGCAGTTCAAGTCGGAAGAGTACTCCACCGTACTGCGAGCTGTGCCTCCGCTCGATCAGCTCTGCCCGGACATTTCCGCGTGGTACCTTGGCACTCGGGTCAGTCCGACGGATTTGCCGTATCTGCTGGCGTTGACGAGAGATCTGCGCAGTTCTGATCGGGTATTTCAGCGACCACAGCTGGCAGATGTCGTGGGTGCGGAAGGAGCAGTCAGTCGCGAAATTGACCTGATCGGCATGGGGCGACATGTGGTTGGCCGTGAAGAGGGCTTCGGCTCGCTGCGGAATCTGTTATATCGTCGTTGGCGAAATTCGGGACAGCAGGCATTTCCATGGACGTGGATTCAGATCGAGCCCTCCGCTGCTCAACAGTCCTGGCGACGCGGAATGGACCCGCCGCTGGTGGAGCCGGAGCAGGTTCTGCATCAGGTACATGCTGCCCTGTCAGCCGGCTATCGGGGCGTCGGATTCTGGAAAACGCGGGAGTTCGATCGTGCTTTGCCCCATGACCGTGAAATCATGCTGGCAATTGAACTGGCTTGTCTGGAGATCCGGCTGCTGGAACCATTTCTGGCGGAGGGTCGTCATGAGGGTGTTCTGACTCTGCAAAGCTCAGAGGAACCGTCTGAGCTGCGGGGACGCAGCAGTTCAGCAGCGCGAGCTGGCCGTTCGATTGACGTCAGTCAGGACTATGAAGCAGTGCAGAGTGATGCGGCAGTCATTCGCAGCGATCGGACTTCATTGATTCTGGCTGCCGTATGGGATGACGCCAGTCAGTTCGTCCCGGCCCCTATGTTTCGACAGGAAATGAATGCGGTTGTGGCGGCCTCCGAAACGGCTTCCGCATGGGAGGTCTCAGTGACCGGCGTCCATAGTATGCCACGTGAGGTGGTGGCCGGCGGACTGCGAATTCGGCTGCGTAATTTTGATCGCGCTGCAACGGTAATTGTGACGTCGAGTCCTGCGGTGGTGCAGGAACTGGAGCAGAAAATCCTGCAGACAGCACCGCGGGCAGCCCGGCTGTGGATTGAGTTGTCCACGCTGAAGGCGGAACGGGTTGAAACAACGCTGGAAGAGATTGCGGCAATCCAGCCGCTCCCGCCTGGCGTGACAGGCCTGCTGGAGAATTCTCGCACTGCACTGGATCTTGCTGAGCAGGAAATTCGCACCGGCAATCACGATGAGGCGCGAATGCTGGCGCAGGATTCTCTGAGATACCTGCGGCAGATTCAGTCGCTTTGCTGGCGTGACGCTGTAAGAAATCTGTGTTCGCCGACGTCATCGCCACATACCATTTCGTTTTCCACGCTGGCGAATCACTGGGAACAACTGCGGTTTCTGGCTGCAAATCGCCATCGGGTGACGGGAAATCTGCTGCCGGGAGGCGACTTCGACAATTCCCGGAATATTCTCCGGGAAGGCTGGACGCGGGAGGAGCAGGCGGGAACGGGCTTTTCCACCACTTGCGACCTGATGCTGTCCGGAGCTCGTGGCCGGTTGCTGCGAATTGCCGCGTGGTACAATGATCCGCAACGAGGAAATGGTGGACGTGATGATCTGGTGCCGCTGGTGCTGCGATCCCCGCAGGTACCTGCTCAGGCCGGTGACCTGATGATCGTGACAGGTCGAGTTCGTCGCGGGGCGTCAGTCTCAGTTCCCGTGGGAACGCAGCGACCACTGCTCATCTATGACTCAGAACTGGGGCCAGAGCAGGGACTGCGGCTGAAGATCGACAGCGACTGGATGGAATTCCAGATGCTGCGGCCGATGCGAGATAACGGTGACTTCCAATTGTTACTCAGCCTTCATGGACAGTGTGAAGTGCACTTCGACGATCTGCAGATTCGCTGTCTGCCAGCCGCTGGAGAATCAGAGGACATTATCGTTCAAAGAGTTCGAGATGGTCAAGGGGACGAAGGATATGATTTCCTAAATAGATGCATGGTTAGCACCTATGCTAAGGGAATCATCGACCCCAAGAAAGTGACTCGTTGTGCTTTAGAGAATGCTGCATCAGCAGCAGGAACTTTGTTAACAACAAGTCATGCGATTGTCAAAGTTTGAAACTATTTAGTTTAGTTTGCTAGCTTTGGAGGGATATGATATGAGCGAAGATAAAATTTCTGAATTAAGAGATGCCATGCTGAGAATGGAGCATACTCTAAACCAGTTTGGTGCAAAACAAGATGAGATTTTAGCAGACGTTCGTGTCGTAAAGAACGCAGTATATGATCCCGAAAAGGGATTGTATGCTCGCGTTAACAATGTAGAAGCATGGCGTGGTGGAATGAATGACTAC
>JALRDR010000394.1 GCA_023262145.1 Planctomycetaceae bacterium
AGTCCGGCTGAAGGTTTCTCCAAAAGTACGGTAGTAGTTGCCGCGCCATTCCCAGTCCCGTGACAACAGTTCGGCACCGGCACCCCATTGGTTCAGATAGGCGCCGGAGAGATGATCACGGTCGAAATAGCCGTTGCCTCCGAGAACAACATCCCAGTCTTCGAGGAACAATCGGTAGCCGCTGCCAAACGACCAGACGAGGTTTCCTTCGTTCGCGCGACCAAGTCGCGTATCGCCAAAGAGCAGCTGGTTTCCACTGCTGATGTACGGCGCGATACTGATGTGGGAAAGGGAGTCATACCGCCCGACGGTATCGCCGGCAGAGTGTCCGGCGCGGATTGCAGCACCCAGACCACTGCGGTTGTTCCCCGTGACGCCTCCGGTGGGCTGCTGGCCTGTCGGCCACACTGCATCCTGGGCGAGAGCGGACACCGGACCGAGTGCGAGAGACATCAGTGCAGCAGCTTTAGCAAGCTTTTGCAGCCAGCGATTTGAGATTTGAACGGTCTTCATGACGTTCCTCAGACGTGGATCGTGACTCCGCAGGCATCCTGTCCGGCGGCGTGAGAGGAAAAGTCCCGATGGAGTCCTCTCAAATCTGCCCTGACGAAGGCACTTTCGTTCCCGAAAGAACCCAGGGAGGGGGCAGATTCAGCGTTTTTAGCGGTGGGTTTCTGCGGCAGCAACACGGACTCAAAGGCACGAAGTCACAAAAAAAACTGCCAGATCGTTGAGGCAATGGCTACCTGCGAAAACGGCAGGCGTTGAGGCGAATCTCGGCAGGAATCGCGCGTTTTCGAGGGCTGTTCCGGCAGAAACGGAAGGTTTTCGCGCATCCCGGCAAATGCTCCGCAGCCGCTGCTCTGGCGTCAGTGCCGAGGCGTGCTGTTGGCTGGCAAAAGATGCCTTTTGGCTCCAGGAAGACGGTTTTTTCTGGAATCCGGGGCGAGATACCTGAGAGAACGGCACTTTCCCCCGGAAGTATGGTTTAGGAGTGGGGCGAAGTGTTCCGCTCATCAGGAACATGATCCGTCGCTGCTGCGATCTCAGCGTCAGCTAACAGGACCGTTGGCTGCAATTGCTGCGAAAGGGCATCGCGGGGGCAATGCCGAAATCAGAAAACGTCAGAAAACCACGGATTTCTGCCAGGTATTCGGCTGTTCCGGCGAAGATCGCAGGATCAATGCTGGAATAAAAGCAGATCCGTTCTGGCACGGTTGTTCTGCGGGCCGCCATGGTGTCCAGCTGACAGAGACTCATTAATTGGAACAGATTCATGCAACTGGTATGGAAGAGATCGTGGTGCCCATCGGTGGTTCAGCGTGGGGTTGTTTTTTGTCTGGCTGCGTTACTGCTGGCAGGCAGCCCGCTTTTTGCGCAGGATGACAGCACCGACTCACCATCGCCGCTGGAACTGATCCAGACGGGAAACCGCCCGCTGCTCACCATCTCGGCATCCAATGCTGACCAGCTGCTGCAGAAGGCAAAGTTCCTGTTCGATGTCGCCGAGCGTCCGGAAGTGTATGAGCGACTGGAAGATCTGGTTGCCAATGTACTCAACAACCTTGACGGCTTCGGGCGCGATCGTCCATTCGGCGTGATGGCATATCTGCCTGTCGCAATTCCACCGTTTCCTGAGTTCATCGCATTTGCTCCGGTAGACTCGATAGAGTCGGCCACGCGACTGGTGGAAAAGGCGCCCGTGGTGATTCGTGCAGAAGACGAGGATCTGGGGTTGTACGAGCTGATTGGGCCGAATCGAACGATTCCGTTCCTGCTTTCCGGCGGCTACGCATTCATGCCGCTTGGAAACGACATCGATGACACAATGCTGGACCGCGAATTTCCGCAGCCGGACGAATTGCTGCAGGGTGTCTCAGATGAGTACGACCTGGCAGTGCGACTGGATGTGGAGTCGATTCCCGTGGCAACACGCACATTGCTTTACGGCCTGCTCAGTGCCGGTATTTCCACCCAGCTGCAGCAGCGAAATGAAGAGCCTGACGGAGCCTACCGGATTCGTCGTGCGGAGGGTGACCGTGTTCTGGCTGCCCTGAAGATGCTGATGATGGACTGCCAGAAGATCACGCTGGGGCTGCAGATCTCTGAAGATGAAGAATCGATCAATTTCGATATCGGTATCGATGCCGTCAAGGGTTCGCAGATGCTCAAGGAAATCCTTGGATCAGCGGACCGCCCCAGCTACTTCATTCCATTGCTGAATGAGGATGCGATGGTGTCACTTTCTCTTTCCGGGATGATTGCAGAGCGGGAACGGAATGCCTACACCGAGATGCTGGAAGGTGTGCGAGTGGAGTCGGCACGTCTGATTGAAGAGAACAGTCTTGGCCCGGTTCCCGATGAGGGGTCACCGATCGGTCAGGCGCTGACGGCGATCCAGACAACAATCAACGCTGGTCACATGGACGTGTTTGCTCAGTTCTATCGTGACGCATCAGACAAGCTGGCGATCGTCTGGGCGGTGCGTGTGGAAGACGGGGACGCGATCAATTCCGGCGCTGCGGATCTGCTTGGTCGGCTCAGCCGCATCGAACAATTCGAACGTGCCGGCGAACTGCGGCTCTCAATGGACGAACATCTTGGTGCGACCTTCCACCGACTGGCCTTTTCGCAGCAGGAACGCGGAGCAGTGGAGATTTTTGGCGAAGATGTGGGGTTGACCGTAGCGATCGGCGGGACAGCGATCTGGGGTGTCCTTGGTGGAGCAGAATCGGTACCGATGCTCAAGACCGTGATGGATCAGCTGGAAGAAGCGACTCAGAGTGGCGCTGATCTGCGCAGCCTGTCCAACCTGCGTGTGATCGTGAATGTGAACGATCTCGTAACCATGATGGAGCAGGGTGGGGCCGCAAGTCGCGAGGCACGGCAGGCAGAGCAGCAGGCCGAATTCGGTTCTGCTCAGCTGGAATCAGTGGAGCTTGAGCCGACTCCGCAGGGCGATGGAAATGGCGGACGCGGCGGACGCCCGGGGCGCGGTGGAGCGGGTCGAGGCCCCAGCCCTGAGCAGATGCAGCAGTTTCGCCAGCGGGCAGAGCAGCGTCGGAATATCACCCGTGAAACACTGGCTGAGGGTGATTCGAGAATTGAAGTGGAGTCACGACTGACAGACAGCGGAAGTCGTATTCGAATTCGGCTGGAGCAGGCATTCATGAAGATGTTTGCTCGACTGGTCGCAACTCGGTTTGGGGGAGAGTAAGAATTCGATGAGCGAATTCCACTGGTCTTCTCCGGATCAACCGCTGCGAAACACCTTGTTTCTTCTGCTGGCGTTGATGGTCTGTGCCGGCTGCGATGACACAGAACAGCCGTTGCCGCCGATCGATGTGCCCACAATGACACCGATGATGGGAGGCCCGGCAAGCACTCCGTTCTTTGTTGCACCGCAGGTTGATCTGCGGATGTTGCAGGCATCCACGCTGCAGATTGATCCCGCAGAGGAGGTCATCGGAGTGATCGTGGACGGCACTGCAAGGTGCTATCTGTTGCGGGCAATGAAGAACATGAACTCGCATGTGGTGAATGAAAACCGATGCGAGCGACCGTTCTGCGTTACTTACTGCGATCGTACGGACACTGTGCGGGTCCTCGTGGGAAGTGTCGGAGATCTGCTGGAGGTACAAACCGCCGGATTTGATGACGGTCAGATGCTGATCATGCACTCCGAAACGTTGTTCGGCCAGAATTCAGAGAAGATTCCTCTGGAAGATCTGAGTTTCGAACGCACCACCTGGGCCGATTGGACCGGGGCACATCCGGAGTCGCTGGTGTTTGTCGGGGACCAGCCTGCCGGAGCAGGAGCACAGCAGAGCAAGCCGGAAGCCAACGGATCGATCAACAGTGGCAGCCTGCCCGATCTTCCGAAGGAAAGCGATCCCAACGGCTGAGCTGTGGCAAATCATGCAAAGCTCGGCTAGTCTGCTGACGGGGAATAATCGCAACACTCTTCAGGCTCCCGGTCAGCAACGCTGTGAATGTACCCGCGACGGCAATTCAGATCCAGAATGTCACGCGCTGCTTTGATGAGCTCATCGCGGTTGACGATGTCAGTCTGCAGGTGCAGACGGGAACAACGCTGGGGCTGATCGGTCCCAACGGTGCCGGCAAGACGTCGCTGTTGCGGATGCTGGCAACACTGTCGATCCCGGATTCCGGTGACGTACTCATTCAGGGGTTGTCGGTGATCCATCAGCCGCGGATGGTGCGGCGGTTGCTGGGGTTTATGCCGGCCGAATTCGGTTATCCGCGGGGACTGACGATTCACGAGTACCTGGAGTACTTTGGGTCGCTGTATCAGGTGCCTGCTGCTGAACTTGCCAGGCGAATCCACGACGTCAAGGAGCTGACGGAGCTGACGGCGCGCGACAATGTTGCCGTGCGCGGTCTGTCGACCGGCAATCGGCAGCGTCTGCTGCTGGCGCGCACACTCCTGCACGATCCTCAGATTCTGCTGCTGGATGAACCGGCGAGTGGTCTGGATCCGCGTGCAAGGAATGAACTGCGCGGGATCATTCGCACGCTGGCATCACTGGGCAAGACAATCGTTGTCAGCTCGCATATTCTCCCCGACCTTGAGGAGGTGAGCGACAGTGTTGCCATTATGGAAGCCGGGCGGCTGGTGACTCATGGAAGTCTGGAACAGCTGCGGCATGTCAGTGGTGAGACCGGGCTGCAGATTCGAATTCGAGTCTCCGGGGAGTCGGTTGATGGCGCTGCGGTGATTCTGCGCTCTCACAGTCGTGTGATGTCCTGCGAGGTGCGGAGTGCTGAGCTGATCGTAAGAGCAGAAGATGGCAGTGGAAATGAGTTGTTGCAGCTGCTGATTGCGGAGCAGATACCGATCATCGAGTATGCTCGTGAGACGCTCGATCTGGAAGACATCTTCATGCAGAGCACAGCAGGGAGAGTCACATGAGGCTGCTGCAGAACGTGCGTGCACTGCGTGAAACTCCGGGGTACCTCCGCGATCGAGGCTTCCTGCTGTCCTCAACGCCGATTGGAATCACAGGCATCCTGCTCAATGCGGCTCTGCTGGGGCTGCTGATGGCCCTGCTGAGCATGCCGGAGGAGCTGGAGTATTTCTTTGGGAAGACAAAGCAGCTGGGTGAGATGCTGGGGCTGCAGTTGCTGGTCGGTGTTTTCGGGCTGGTCTCGATCCTGACCCCGCTGCGGCTGACGGATGTGTTTCTGGGACCCAGGCTGGCGGGATACTTTGATCAGGTGGTTCTGAGCGGAATCACACCGCTACGATTTGTTGCCGGCCGGCTGCTGTCGCAGGGCCTCCTGTTATCGCTGATCTTTGTGCTGCTGGTGCCCTGGATCGTGATGATTGTTGTTCTGGGTGGCACGACATGGCTGCAGTTCGTGGCCTGCCTGATGCTGATCTGGGTATACAGCTTCATGCTGGCAGCTGTGACGTTGCTGCTGTCAATGTACCTCAACGAGTTGCTGACATTTGTTGTGGTGATTGCGGGGGTGGTGTTCATGGGATTCCTGGGGCTGGCACCAATCCCGCTGCAGCCGGCGGTGCTGACTCCCCTGCCCGCAGTCTTCCACTCCAGTATCAGTGCGATTCTGGAAATCGATGGCGGCCAGACGCGAAGTTTTTTCTCAGTGTGGATGTCATCGCTGGTTTGCATGATCAGTGTCACGGTTTACGCGATCGCGGGAATCTGGTTCGGACCGCTGGCGGCCGTGCATCGTGAGACGAGTACCTTTGGCGAAGTTGTCTGTCGGGGAGACGCCACTCAAAAACGCTGGTTCCGTCTGCGGTTTCATATTCGTCGTTGTGGAGAGATGGCTTTTTTCTATATGAATCGAGCGCCTTCAAAAGCCCCGCTTGAAGTGTTGTTTCGCTGGGGGCTGCCGCTGGCTCTGTTACTGGTTTCAGTCTTCGTGGCCGGTGTGCTGATCTGGGCGCATTTCCGACTCCTGTTCGAACAGCTGGACGGGACGCCGATTCAGCGGGACAATGCCTGGGCGACGGGTACAAAGCTGCTTGATTATCTGATTGGCCTGCAGATTGTGGCAGGCATCTCAACGCTCACAGCGGCGCTGGTGTTTACTCATTCAAGGCAGACCGCTGGTTTGCGTCTGCCCCTGCTGCGTCGTTTGCGGCTTTCACCACTGCTGCTGGATTCGCTCTGCTTTCTGTCAGTGATTTTTGCCGTGGGGGGGACCTGCGGGATTTGCGGAACGGCGATGAATGACTACTGGAGGGAATTGAGTGGTTCCCCCACCCTGATCCCGGCTGAGATTCCTGCAGCGGACGCTGGCAGTGGAACGGAGTCGCTGTCAACGATCCCGGACAGTTACGTCACCCGTTATGCCGGATTGTATTTTGATGAGTTGCTGGCCACGGTTCTGGTGCTGCACCTGATGTCAGCAATGACTTTGTGGTTGTGTCTGCAGCTGGCAGCGCGACTGACGTGGAGCTGGGGATTTGCCGCGATGCTGACAGTACCCGGTTATCTGTTCATTGTCTGGTTGATCCCGACAGCCACAGCCGTTGTTTTTGACGAGTTTTCCCTCGCTGGATTTCAGCAGCTTGCTCGACAGTTCGGGCTGGTCTCACCATTGACCGGTTTCCTGATTCATCATCGTGAACTGGGGGGAATCTATGGGAATACGAACCCGCTCCTGCCATTCTGGATTCTGCACAGCCTGTTATGTGTGGGCAGCCTGTGGTTGCTGCGGCGTCGGGAACGCTGGCTGCAGACGTATTCGGTATTGGGTGTTCTGCAGGCTGGTGCTGCAGAGACTGCCATGTCAGAGCCAGGCGGTCCCGCCATGAATTCGCGGGGTACGGAGTCTGTCGCAGACCAGCGGGAGCGCAGTGTTGCAGAAGCCTGATCTGTTACTGCTGATCGTTGCTTTGCTGCTGTGCTGCTGTGTTCAGTCTGCAACAGCACAAATTCAGCGTGTCTCAGAGGAGCCGGATTACCCGGGACTCGACATCCAGATGACGCTGGGATTCGATGGTCGTTTTGAGTTTAACGGGCCATTGCCGATCTCATTCCTGGCCAGCAACCAGTCAGAGAAAATCCTTGAGGGCGATCTTCTCCTGGAGAATTCGGAGACTGGTGAAGTGATTCGTCTGGGCGAACTTGTCGTGGGCCCGCGTTCGGTGAAGAAGTATTCGACGATCCGACAGATTCAGTCGTGGGTCACAGCGGTCGTTCGTTTTACGGACGGCAATACCATTTTCTGGGAGCGACAGCTGTCGGTTACCAGTGAGGGCAGTTTTCCGGAGAACGGCAGCTATCTGCTTTTTCTGGACGACGGCGGTCGCGAGCTGAATCTGAAGAACCCAGCCACCACTGCTGGTGAGGCATCCGCCTATGACCAGAGCGGGGTTCTGTCACCAACACTGCTGCAGCCCACGGCGTTTCATGCTGAGGGGGCGGGGATGCGTCCGGTGATTCCCGTGACCGTGCGTTCATGGGAGTTTCCGCGGCACCATGGTCCGCTCACGCTGGCTCAGGGGCTGGTGCTGGATGTGGACACATCGCCGCAAATTCTGGATGAGCAGCAATGGTCGGTTCTGGGGCGCTGGATCGCGACGGGAGGAATCGTGTTCCTGCCGGAACGGAACGCAGAACTGCAGAGGGCGTTGCGTGAGCGGCTTCCGTTTCCGGGCAGTCAGCTCCCGGATGGCACAACGTCGGTCGCTGCAGGGGAAATCCGCATGTACTCCGGCCAGCTGTTTGATCCGGCAGGGAACGACACGGCGGTGAGCATAGCGCGTCGCTTGTCGGCGCGAGCGCACTCAATGCTGTATCGCGAACTTGTCCCGCAGGGCATCAACCCCGGCAGTACGCCACATTCTGCGGCATCTTCGCAGAAGATCTTCCTGTTGTTCCTCGGCTACATGCTGGCGACCGGAGGGGTTCTGCTGATGTATAAGCGGAGTCGCCAGTACCTGCGTGGCTACCTGGCGGTTGTCGTACTGACGGCCTCAGTGTTTGCGGGTGCGGTGGGTGTTTCCATTCGCCGCAGTGAAGGAGATCTGTACTGGCAGTCAATCAGCGAGATCGGCGGTGGGGGACTGGTTCAGGTGGGGAACCTGCGTGTGACATCAGCCGGTGGCAGTAACTTTCGGCTGGCAGCGACAGGATCGGGAGTCGATCTGCAGATTTCCGAGCGCGAGGTTCCACGCAGAAGTCTGTTTGGTGGCTGGGTCAGGTCAGGCTTTCAGCGAATCTCATCGCAGCCCTCCTTTACATTGCCTGCGGACTGGTCGGCAGGTTTTCCGGGCAGCGCTGCTGCAATCGAGGTACCCGTTGTGCCGTGGAACTCTCGCGAAGTGACGGCGCACGCCTTTCGGGAGCTGCCGGGGGATTTTTCACTGCAGCTGGGGTTTCGTTCCAGCGGATCCGAAACACCCAACTACAGCGGATTTCAGAAGGATTACCGTCCGCTGCTGAAAGGATCGTGGTCCATTCGCACGAGCAACCAGACGGGGCTGGCACTGAACGACATGTCGCTGAAGATTCGATTCTGCCCCGGGAGCTTTTCGGTCGGACACCGTCGAGTCTATGCCCTGAATCTGGACGTCGAAAAGGTGTGGTCGCAGCAGGAGTGGGACGAGGAAAATATCTGGTCGGACAATCGGACAGAAGGCCTGCTGAGCGGGGAGCTGGTGGCCTGGGTGGAAGGAACGCTGCCGCAGTCGCCGACGCTGCAGATTGATGCGGAACGAAGTGAATTTGAGCAATACGGTCGCCCAGTGCATTGGTTCATCTGGCGTGTGCCACCTGAGGCGATACCGGAGTCACTGCGACAGGTCACTGCTGAGATCAGCCGTCTGCACGCTGAGCAGGAGCAGTAAGGGCCGTGGCGACGGGGCAGTGCTGTTGCAGCGTGGTCATTCCACGGTAAGCGTCTGATTCTGCAGGCCGGATTCGGGCACCGTCAGCTTCCACGGTGTTTTCTCGGCCTGCGCGTAATCCGGTTTCTGCAGTCGTTCTGCAGATCGAGGATCCAGAGTGACAGCGTATTCCCCGGGCGGTACGCCGAGGCCCCATGGGAAGGTGCGCGCCTGAAAGCTGCCGTCCAGCTGCAGCAGGCTGCTGGGAACGTCGTCCTGCATGGCATTGCTGGCAGCCGGATGCAGATAGATTGTGGCTGCCGTGACAGGCTTTCCGTCAACCTGCACTTTTCCGGAGACCTCCACCAGCAGCGGCGGCGTTTCGCCACAACCAGCTGGCAGAAGTCCAGTCAGCAGCAAAGTCAGTATGCACGCAGTTGAAAAGGAATTCCTGCAGGTCACGAACGGCGTTCCTTTGCGAGAGTTGATGCTGTCAACTGTCAGTCGAGACCGTTGACATTTCCGTCAGCGGGGCGAATCAGGTTGTGGATCACCGACGTGTCGGTCTCGAGGTTCAGCGATCGGACGCTGCCATCTCCAAGTGCGAATTGCGGGCCACCGGGTGACGGGGAACCCCAGTTGCCACCTCCGCAGGAGATCTTTCCGTCATTCCAACCGCTGCCACTCACTCGATCCGGGAAATCATCCAGTTGGGCGTCGAAGTACAATTCAATTCCACAGCGTCCGACGCCACCATTTCCGCCGAGGATCCACGGCTCATCCCAGTAGAAAACACCGGCCTTCCACGCCGCTTGCGCGAGCGCTTTTTCGCCGAAGAAGATCGTGTTGGACAGGCCGTCAGAGAGATCCTGATACTTGAGCACCTTTCCCCAGCCGGAGTAGGTAGTCCTGAATACCAGTTCATTTGCCGCATAGTCTGTGCGGGCACTACCACCCTGGCCATCATTGCTGTAGTTCCATCCCGGGTAAACGGGATCTTCTGCTGGTGCTTCAAACAGTCCGTCGCGTCGGGCTGGGATATAGAAGACGGGCACAGGCGTGCGAAAGCACAGCAGCGGGTCCTTGTAGAGTGCCTCCTGTTCAAGGTAGGGCAGCAGTGAGTAAAAAGTGGAGCCCAGCTGGTAGCGGGAATTATCGGAGGGATCTCCCCAGCGCGGTCGGAATTCACCGTAGCCGGGAATGAAGGTATACACGTTGGGACAGGGCACCATGTTGCCGTTGGACTCTGTTTCGTACACCGCCGAATTACCTGCCTGTCCCGGGGTATAGTCATAGCCACCGCTGGTTGGCAGATGCTTACGAGCGTCAACGAAGTTCGCTGCAGCCAGAATGATCTGGCGGAGATTGTTTTTCGACTGCGTACGGCGAGCTGCATCGCGAGCCTGCTGCACGGCCGGGAGAAGAATGGCTGCAAGTACGCCGATGACGGCGATCACCACCACCAGTTCGATGAGAGTAAATCCTTTGACGCGGCTGGAAGCAGCGACACTGGTGCCTGTGCTGTGTTTTTTCATTGGGGACCCTTGGTGGCAGATGCGGCGGGAATGCCGAGACGTGGGTGCACAGCAATTCTCAGGGAGCCAGATTAGCTGCTGGGCGGAGTGATGCAAGCAGTCACATTGATCGCAGCTGCGGAATGGCATGCTGTCAGGAAAAAAAAAGACCCGGCAGGGAATAGCCGGGTCTTCTGAAGGTTGAGCAGTAAGCCAGCCGCTGCATGCAGCAGCGGCTGGTTTGTGCAGTCTTCGATCAGCCTTCTGCGACGGCAGCCTGGGCTGCGGCAAGTCGGGCGATCGGAATTCGTCGTGGAGAGCAGCTGACGTAATCGAGCCCGATTTCGTGACAGAAGTACACAGACTTCGGGTCACCGCCGTGCTCGCCGCAAATCCCGATCTTCAGGTTTTCGCGAGTGCTGCGTCCGTCACTCACACCAATCTCCATCAGGCGACCAACACCAGTCTGGTCCACAGTCTGGAACGGGTCGGCGGGAACGATGTCGTTCTCCATATAGTAACCAATGAAGCCCTTGTAGTCGTCGCGGCTCATACCGAGAGCGGTCTGTGTCAGGTCGTTGGTACCGAAGCTGAAGAACTCAGCGGTCTTCGCAATTTCGGCGGCGGTCAGTGCAGCTCGAGGAACTTCGATCATGGTTCCGACCATGAAGTCAACTTCAACACCCTGTTCTGCAAAGACAGCAGCGGCGGTGTCACGCACGACTTTGGCCTGGTTGTCGAACTCGGTCTTGAAACCGGCCAGCGGAATCATGATCTCCGGATGTGATTCCACGCCTTCCTTCTTCAGCTGGCAGGCAGCTTCGAGGATTGCTCGTGCCTGCATCGCGGTGATTTCCGGGTAAACGATTCCCAGTCGGCAGCCACGATGACCAAGCATCGGGTTCGATTCCTTCAGCTCTTCAACACGACGATGAACGTCATCTTCGCTGACACCAAACGTCGCAGCCAGCTTGGTTGCAAGGGTCGGGTCGTCGTGCAGATGGTGTTCAGACAGGAACTCGTGGAGCGGCGGGTCAAGGAGCCGGACGGTGACGGCCCGATCACCCATGACTCGGAACAGGTGCAGGAAGTCCGCACGCTGGATGTCGAGCAGCTTTGCCAGAGCACGTTCGCGGTCGACCTGGGTACGGGCGAAGATCATCTCACGAATTTCGTCGAGGTGATCGAAGAACATGTGCTCTGTTCGGCACAGTCCCACGCCTTCAGCACCCAACTGGACAGAAACTTCTGCATCGTGCGATTCGGTGTTGGCTCGAACCTTCAGGCGACGGTACTGGTCGGCCCAGGCCATCAGCTGAGCATATCGCTGGTAGGTTTCGGATTCTTCCGGTGCCTTGGTGCCTGTCAGAACTTCCATGACTTCTGACGGGCTGGTGTCGATCTTGCCAGCGAAGACTTCACCGCTGAAGCCGTCAATGGAGATCCAGTCGCCTTCGCGAAGCACAGTATTGCCGACGGTCACTGTACCGGCTTCGTAGTCGATGTTCAGCGCAGAGCAACCGCAGACACATGTCTTGCCCATCTGGCGCGATACAAGTGCTGCGTGGGAGGATGCACCACCGAAGGCGGTAAGGATGCCTTTGGCAACCTTCATTCCGCGGAGGTCTTCGGGGCTGGTTTCCTTGCGAACCAGGACCAGCTGCAGGCTGTTGTCGGCGTTCCACTGAGCTTCGGCGTCGGAAGCGTGGAACACGATCTGACCGGTCGCAGCACCCGGGCCTGCATTAATCCCTTTTGCCAGCAGTCGGTTATCGCCTTCTGCCGCAGCCTTGGCCGCGGGGTCGAAGATCGGCTGA
>JALRDR010000445.1 GCA_023262145.1 Planctomycetaceae bacterium
GCGCGGAAGTTTGATCCGTTTGTCTTTGCGGAGTATTTGCGGGGCATCCCGGAACGGCATGCCGAGCTGTTTGATCGGGCAGCAGATCGCTGAGCCGACTTCAGGGTTCGTCAGTCGTGGGTTCCTGTGAAATCAGGCGAATACCTGTGCCATCAGCGGAGCCTGACGGAGTCGCATCCTGCTCAGGGCTGCGGGGAAGTGGCAGAAGTCTGCTGGAAGGTGCTCGTTGCAGGCTGTTGAGTGAATCGTGTCGGCTGGGTCCGTAAAGCTGTTCAATCTGCTGGTGCAGCAGGATTTCTCTCCGGCGGGGACTGGATTCGGTGTAATCCCGCAGAGGATCCTGCAGTCTGTAGGGCTGACCTTCCATCAGGTACAGCCGTTGCTGTTCCTGCAGCGAAAGCGGTCGAGCACCGACTCGGCCGAAGACGGCGATCTGATTACCGGATTCATCGACGGCGCGGTCTCGATCAATTCCTTCAGCGACGGCAAGAGCGCGTCCGCCTTCTGCAACAGGCCACGTTGAGATCAGTTGCGGAGTGGGGCGAGGGCTGAAGCCTTTGTTGCCGGGTGTCTGTGGCGATGTGAGCTGTACGACACGCAGTCCATTTCTGCCATCGGCGAGATAGGCAAATTCGCTGACGTAGGTGATGCCCAGCTTCACGTCCTGCAGATCATTGATGCTGCCATTGGCGTTGAAGACCTGATCAATCTGCGGCTGATGAGGTGTTTCTACATCCACGATCACCAGCCCTGCAGAGCCGCTGGCGACATAGGCGTAGGTTCGCGCTACGTACAGTCGGTGTGGTTCTCCGGGAAGCTGAAGTGGTTCTGAGTCCGTCAGGTACGGATGAGCCGGGTCTGTGCAGTCGAGTGTGATCAGCCGGTTCCCGGCGAGTGCAAATGCCGCACGAAACTGTGCCTGGACATCGCTGACGCCGTCGATCTCAAGTACTTCCGTGATCTGTGGTTTCAGCGGAGTGGAAAGATCCACGACCACGAGCCCCGCGTCGCAGCAGATCCAGGCATACTCACCGACGATGGTAATCCTGCGGGCTCCGCGGAGCTGATTCTGCGGGTTGTAGATCAGCTCTGGTTCAATGAAGTTGTTGATGGGATTGCCATCCAGCAAGGTGCCTGCCGGAATCAGCACAAGTCCGAGTTCCAGATCTGTCGCGAACAGCCAGGCATAGATGGGGTCGATTGCAGACTCATGGTTTTGTGCACGATCGCTGCGGTCAGCATTTCGAGTTGGGTCCGGTGCAATGGTGGCAGGTGCGGCCACATCAGTCGCATGGGGTGTGCGGGCGTAGAAGCGCTGGCCCAGTGGCGATGCTGGTGCGGTGCGGATTCGTTCAGAGAACCCTTTGTGATCGATAAATGCGATATCAAAGACTCGAATACCGCCAGTTCCACAGGCCGCGTACAGGTATTCGCCGCGAGCCTGAATGGAGAGGACTTCGCTTTTCTGCAGCGGATTCAGCAGTTCGTCTCCGATATCTCTGCCTGGGTGTTCATAGGCAGTCTGAAGTTCCAGTTCATGCTGTCGATGCTGAGCATATTCTGCGGGGAATGCTTCACGGTGCAGGTAGCTTCCGATCACAGCCTGAGGTTCTTCGGTTTCAGTCACCTGAACGCCAAGCAGCCCTTCTTCGCCCGCAGCGACCCAGCAGTACTTGCCGATGAAGTTCAGGTAATTGGTACCCTGCATGAGCAGCTGTGCCATGATGGCGTTGTTGTCGTCGGCTGTGGAAAGATGACAGTCTGTGCAGCGTTTTGTTTCCTGTTTGCCACGGACTGTGTGCGGAACATTGGTACTGAAAGCAATCCCGGAAAGTCCCTCTGCAGAAACGGTCTGCTGCTGGACGTAGATGGATTCGCGATTTGCGTTGTATGAGGTGACATGGATGGCACAGGAGCTGCGCGCCGGGTTGATACAGTTGCCGGTCACGTTGCCGTCCCGAGCCAGCATGAACACTTCATCTCGGAGCGTCTGGAAGTTGTACGATGTATAGTTTCGACTGATGTCCCCCGCGTTGTGCAGCTCCGGCATCTTGCGGTTGGCTTCCTGTGGCAGGTGACATCCGTAACAGCTGGGATTCCATGAGGAATGGCAGGCGATACAGCTCATGTTGCTGCCTGCGTGAGCGCATTCGGCGTCGCCCTGAGGAGGGACATCTCCCCACAGAAACCGGCCCAGTTCCCGATCCACTCGAATCGTCTTTGAAAGTGCTGCGAGAGGGTTGTACTTTTCCGAATTGGACGGATTAATCACGTCGACCAGCTGGGAGACTTCCCAGCTGAGTTCCGGGTCCACCATGGAGTTCTGGACGATACGTTCGGCGGAGACTTCAAAACGAGGCTTACCGAAGGGAGTTCGCAATTGTGTCAGGTCCATTCCGGACTGTCCGAGCGGAGTATTTGCGCGGGAGGCCGGGCCGGACGTGAGCATCTTCCCGGCGGTATCAATTGCACGCTGCTGGATGGTGCCATGGCAGTCGATGCAGCGAATCTCAATTGCGGCGCGGACTTCACCGTAGAGTTTCGTGTTGCCGTGTACGTCGTTCTGGAAATGGCAGTCCACGCAGTGCATACCACGTTCCAGATGAACATCCAGCTGGTGCACGGGTACGCCCAGATGAGCCTGCTCCAGATTCTCCCGCTGCTCCAGAAAAGCGGCTCGGTCCTGTCTGTTGTTCCAGTCACGATTGCGATAAAGATCTGTGATGCGTTCCGGTTTCTGGACAGACTGCATGAGCAGATCGGGGGTCACGTCAGAAACCGGAGCGTCAGCCAGATCGATCAGCTGTCCGTGGCGATCTTTGCGGAACACTGCAGAGAAAGCCCAGCCATGTCCGCTGAACGAGGCCATCTGCGTCTGATCCATGCGTGGGTTCAGTTGCGTGAGATTCTCCAGGAACTTTCGGTCCGACCATTTTCCTCGGCTCGACGATGCATCGGGGTTGGCCAGCTGATTCTGTACGATTTCTTCGCGTGATGGCTGGTGTCCGGGGGCGCGGTACATCAGATCAGCATGTGTTTCGAGGTCCCACCACATGTATCCGAGATAGCTGTTCATGACAGTGGTGCCCGGGTGAATGTGGCAGACAATGCACTGGCTGCTGGGGATCCCACTGGTGAATCTGTGCGCGACAGGGTGCCCGGGTTCGTTGGACGGGATTGTGGGATCCGGATTGGCGCCGGCAAGACCACGATTCCCGTACTTCGCGAAGGGACCGGAGTTCACTGGCGAGGAGTCGTTGGCGTAAACCATGTGACAGGCCGTGCAGCCGCTGGAACGGAAATCGCCGGGATGGTCATTCGTCCCCAGAAAGTTGAGTGTTGGGTCAAGAAGTCGTGTTTTCTGCAGTCCGATGAATACCGGATCGGTGCGGTTTCCGGTGCCCAGTCCCCGATTGCTGAGTCGTGTCAGAGGCTTGCCGGCTAATTCGAGGCGTTCAGGAATCCCAATGTCAGGGACAAACCGTCCACCGGGTTCAAAGATTCTCAGGATGTTTCCGGGCTGTGTGACCTGAAACCGGGGCAGGGGTTCGAGTGCAGGAAGGATCCCCTGCTCGTGAATTTCCGCTTCCGTTGGTGGCGGAACCGTCAGCAGTCGCTGTGGTGTTCCGTGCATGCTGTAGCTTTCACCGTAGCGTGCCCACTTGTCAGGGACTGCACCGTTGTTGTACAGGGCGGCTCCCCAGAGCATGCAGCCGTGTGTCATCATGCTCTTGCTGACCGCCAGTGTTTCGCGAGGGTGGCAGTTTGCCGTTCCGCAGGACTGTTTTGCGACGCGCAGATCTCCGGGATTCATGAACCGAATGAACTCCGGATTTTCATGATTCAGCACGGTATAGGATCGCACAGGATTTGCTGACGTACTGAAGACACTGGGAAAGCGAGGCTGCACATGTGCTTCACGTTCGGTGCGCGCGTCGGGATTGCCGCCGTGACAGTCGGTGCATCCAATTGAAAGTGCAGCAGATCCGTGCGGGTCGTGCGTGTTCAGGTGGCAGCGCACACAACCGTGGCTGTTGGGGTGGATGGTGTGATTCAGTCCACCGGATACGGCATCCGGAACAGATTCCGGGTCAGCCTCGGATTCGGCAACAGCAGGCACTGCCGCAGCAGCGGCTTGAGTCACACTGCGTGGTTTCGATTGCTGCTGGGCCTGCAGTTGTGGCATGAACACAGGCAGGCTGAACAGCAGTAATGCTGTCAGCCGGAGTCCTGTGCTGGTGAGCGACATCAGAATCTGAGGCACCATCCCTGGTATTCCTGTCTGCTGAACGTGAGCCGGTCTGACTGAGTGCTGAAGTCTGAGGTGCTCCTGTCAGCCCATCGTGGTTGAATTCTTCTAGTAGGTCAGAATGACATCGATAAATCCGGCGTACAGGTTGTTGACATCCGAATGATGCGCGCCGCCCGTCACAAGTGGATCGGTGACTCCATAGAGATCACGAAATCCGCGGCCGGGAATCAGCATGGAAGCACCGCCGATGATCTGCACGTTGTCATTCAAAAACGGTCGATACTCGATCCCAAGACTCAGATCGATGCCGATCTCTTCGTCGATGTTGTCCTGAAACACGAACTGTTCAAGCACCGCGGTTTCATCAAACCAGAGCCAGTTGAGATTGCCGATCGCGGTTGTCTTCGGGGTGATTTCGAAGTCCATTCCCAGATTCACCAGATGCAGTCCGGGATTCACAAAATTGCTCTGGCCCTGCAGTTTGTTGGAACGCAGGTTCGGAACCAGGCTGAATCGCTGCGACAGGCCTGCACCCAGAAGTCGA
Source organism: Planctomycetaceae bacterium (assembly GCA_023262145.1). Lineage (GTDB taxonomy): Bacteria > Planctomycetota > Planctomycetia > Planctomycetales > Planctomycetaceae > SXXK01. Next base: position 4,797 of record JALRDR010000445.1, read on the forward strand.
ACTTCCTGTCGATTCCAGTAACTGAATTCGCCGCCAGCGAAGTTTGGGTTGTCGAGAATCGTGTCAAAGCCCTCGGCCTTCCCGTCGTTCGGGTCGTCGTCTCCTGAGGCCCAGAAGTACGAGGTCCGGAATCGAATCCAGTCACGATCAACTGAAAGCTCTGCAGCAAACATACTGGCGTTGATCGTGGAAGGTTCGCCTCCCAGGGGGTTGTTACTGTCCCGTCCTTCCACGTGATAGAAGGCGTGTGAAACATTCAGGATTCCGAAGTGTCCATCCCCGGCCAGTCCAAAATAGCAGGCGTTGATTTCGTGCGGCTGATAGATGCCGGTCGGGTCAGGTCTGGCCAGGAAACCGTTGTCGTCAAATTTCACTGACGGGCGGTCGTTGTTGTAGTGAAAGCTGGCCTGCAGTGTGTAGCCGGGAACAAAGGTGTCCTGACGGAAGTAGTTGAGTACCAGGGTGTTCTGGGGTCTGACACTGAATGTGTTCAGCTGACTGTTCAGATCCTTCTCAAGCTGATCGATCCACCAGATATTGAACTGTTCGCGGTTCTGATGTGCTGTGCCAAACAGGCGAATGGCACGATTGGTGTCTGCCAGAATGAAGCCGCGGAAGTCTGTGAGGATGGGCTGAGAGCCGGCGCGCACGGAGATGAAGTCGTAGTCCGGACCGATATCGGCAAGTTTCGTTTCAAAGAACCACTCTTCAATGGTGATATCATCGCGGAATCGCGTTGTGCCGGCGCGGACATCCGGCTGAACGACTCCCAGCTCATTGGTGTCCAGGTAGTTCGCATTCAGAACGGGGGTCATTCGTAACCGCCAGTCAAACGGCTTGAAAGCCGTGCTGCCGTGGAACAGATCGACACTGAACGAGAGAAAGTGCGAATAAAAGTACTGGTCCGGGTCTCCGAAAAATTCCTCCTGAAACGGGTTCACAGTACTTTCAAATGGAGTGGTTGGAGTGGGGACCTGACGGAATTCATGCAGCATCTGGCTGGTAGCCGTGATGTTCAGGAAGGTGTGATCACCGATGATGGGATAGTCGCCCTTGAGGACGTTCTGGTTGTACGGATCCCACCAGTGACCTCTGGCGTAGGGGTAATTGTCCTGCGGATCGTCCGGTTCCTGCAGACGATTCCACTCCGGGAACCCCAGTCGCCAGCGATCCGCGACGGGTTCGAAGTGCGGCGACTGCTGAGCTTCAGTGGGCTGGATTCCAGACGGACCGGTGAAGCCATTGGGGAACAGTGCCTGGGGTGGCTCTCTGTCCTCATGCGTCTCCGGTGGATCCTCGTCCGGCGGCAGGTCAGCAGGCTGCGATTCATCCGGAAGGCGGAGAATGTTTGGTAACTCGTCGTACCGGCTGTTCTTGTCTGTGAGCGGAGATGGCCGTTGCTGCTCATAGTTGCGGACCGATTGCTCGAAAGCAGCTACGAATGGATCGTCCTGAGAAATCGGTTGTGGTGGCAGGGATCGATCGGGGCGAACCGCTGCGGCTGTGTCCGATTCCATTCCCACCTGTCGAATTGCCTGCAGCCGCGGAGATCCGGCAATGCTGCTGCGATCCCATTCCAGCAGTGTCATCAGAGCCTGTTCACGTACGACAATGTTGTTCGGATGGCTGGCGAGGACTTCGATGCGGCTGTAGAGCCGTGGCTCCATGGGGTGCCGTCGTGCAGTTTCAAGAGCGGCAATCAGAACTTTCTCGGAGGAATCGTTCAGCAGCCGCAGCAGCAGCGGTGCCTGCCAGATCCGGGGAAACTGCGGAAGTTCCTGCAGGAGTGCTCGTTTCTGTTCAGTTGAACCCTGCTGCAGGGTTTGCAGAATTCTGCGGTACGCCGGGTAATCTGCAGGCGCAACGGCGCTGTTCGGCGACTGTGCCGACAAGCAAATCGGCAACACTACCGTCAGAAGAGTCAGTTGCAGTAACAACTGCTGCAAGGGGTTGCAGCAGACGCGAACTGTGGCCATGAGAGAGTGGCCTGGGAGGATTCGACTTCCGGACTGGACCCGGACAGAACGACAGCAGCAGCCCCAAACCAGACTGTTCAGGGGAGCTGAAGACAGGGATGCGCGGCCGTCCGCAATGGGTAACGCCGGGTTGGAGAGAGGACTGGAAGAAAGGAAAGTCCCCGGTTTTATCTGAGGAGTTCAGAATTCTGCAAGATGTATTGAGTTTTCCCGTGTTCCAGCGGCATAGCGAAGGCCGGGAGAGGCGATGTCGTCTGGACCTGCAGGGGGCGTTTCGGTAACAATTCAGCCCTCCTGTCTCAGCTCCTCTCAGCGACTTACTGCTCGGAAACATCTGATTCGAGTTGTGCTGTCGCAAATCCGCTTCGCCGGACTTCTCACATCATGTCCCATTTCTCTGCCGCCAATCTCCGGAGGCAGCCCGCAGTGCATCGTTCCTGCCGTGAACGACACCCTGCCGGCAGTTGTCCGCCGGGTCGAACTGCAGCCTGCCGCGGGCGGAGGATGGGTCTGCTTGCGTGTTATCTCACCTTGCTGGTGTCGCAGACAGGCTGCCACATTGGACAGCTGCCGACGCATAACTCGGCAGTGATGCAGCGGCTGTTCGCGAACCCCGGTGCCGATACTCTCGATGTTTCTTCGGAAGTCATGTCAGTGCGGGATCTGGACGCCGGTGTTGTGGATTCCGGGAAAGAGCAGACGGCTGCAGACGCGACTGTCACAGCAGTGATGGCGGATGATCAGAGTGCCGCGATCCCGATCTCGCCCGAGCTGCTGACTCTGTCACTGGACCAGGCATTTGAAATCGCGTTGGCACAGAAC
>JALRDR010000474.1 GCA_023262145.1 Planctomycetaceae bacterium
GCCGGATACGTCGCCGCTGTAAGGAAGAATGCATGTCCAGCGCCCGCATAATACTCGCACTACTCCTGTTAACGCCGCCGCTTCGCAGCGAAGACTGGCCCACATGGCAGCATGACAATCGCCGGACAGCCGCCTCGCAGGAGCAATTACCTGCCGACCAGCTGGAACTGACCTGGACATGGACGTCATCCGCACCTCCGCAGACGGCATGGTCCGGCCCGGCGAAATACGATGCCTATGCCGGACATCGCAACCTGCCGTCCATGCGCAACTACGACGCCGTCTTTCACATGATCGCTGTGCAGGATCGTTTGTGGTTCGGGTCCTCTGTCGATGACAGCGTGTACTGCCTGCATGCTCTCAACGGAGAACAAGCGTGGGCGGTCACCACAGGGGCCCCCGTTCGGCTGGCACCCACCTGGTCCGACGGAAAGATTTATTTCGGGTCCGACGACGGCTATGCCCGCTGTGTCTCCGCAGAGACCGGAGAACTCATCTGGCAGCTTTCGCCCTCTGCGGACAATCTGCCGGTGCTGAACAACGGACGTTTCGTTTCCTTTCAGCCCTGTCGGACAGGCATCCTGGTGGACAACGGCACCGCATGGTTCGCCTGTGCAATGCTGCCATGGAAAGATTCGTGGCTTTGCGCGGTGGATGCCGAAACCGGCACGGTTGTCACTGACGAACACTTTATTCACCGACTGCAGGAACGAACCATTGAGGGCCCCCCGGCTCTGTCATCCGGTGCACTCATCCTGCCCCAGGGACGGGTTGCTCCGCGCGTGTTCGACCGCTTCACCGGCGACGATCTCGGAGAACTGGCCAAAAGTGGTGGTGGCTCAGTGGTTGTCGTTTCCGTCGACGACAGCGTCTTTCACGGCCCCGCATCAGATCCACGCAAGGGCGGCTTTCGGCAGTCCAGCGGCCAGTCGCGGGAAATGGTTGCAGCCCTCGGTCGCGGCAACGCACTGGTGGTTGACGAAGCCACCTCATACATGCTGACGGACACAGCCATTGTCGCCACACAGCTGGGAACAGAAAAGCCGCTCTGGAAAGTCGACTGCGACTGCCCATTCTCCCTGATCAAAGCGGGTGACACACTCTTTGCTGGTGGCGATCAGGTCGTCACGGCCTATTCCGCAGCAAGCGGCGCGGAACTCTGGCGACGGCCGGCACAAGGTCGTATCTTTGGCCTCGTTGCCGCCAATGGTCGCCTGTTCGCCAGCAGCGATACCGGTGTGATTCATTGCTACTCCGCAGCAGGAACCGCATCTGTCGATTCCGCATCCACTGCTGGCACCGCTGGCACCGCAACAACACCCACGCAGGAACCAGCAAAAGCAATCGCACCCGTCACTGACGAACGTCTGATCGGACACTGGGGCTTCCACAAGGATGCAGTGACTGACGAACAACTCCAGCCGCTTACCGGTGTGCCACTCAAGCTTTCCAACCGGGGACGATTTTCGGCCCTCGGTGAACATGCCGCGCTCGAACTCAACGGCAGCGATGAATCGGTGATCATCACCCCAGACTTCAAAGCAGCGCCGCACCCGGAACAGAATTTCACCGTGGCAACGTGGGTTCGAGTCGATCAGCTGCAGGAATGGGGCGGAATCATCGGCGCCATGCAGGACAATGGGAACTTCGAAAAGGGCTGGAACCTTGGCTATCGCAAGGACAAATTCAGCATGGCCGTCAGTTCACAGAACGGCCCCGGTCGTCTGACTTACCTGTCAGCCGACACCTCGTTCCTCCCAGGCACGTGGCACCACGTCGCAGCAACCTATGATGGAACCCGCATGCAACTCTACGTTGACGGCTTACTCAGCGCAGAAAGCAACGAGCAGTCCGGCCCCATAGCTTATCCCGACCGGGCGTATTTCGAAGTCGGAGCGTACCACGATGATGACGAACACTTTCGCATGCAGGGTGCGATTCATGAATTGCGACTGTATGACGCAGCACTGACCGCGAACGAGATTCTTCAGCAGTACACAGCTGCCCGCTCGCGGATCCCTGTTGCAGCGGAACAATACCAACTCGCCAGCGGCCCGTGGCTTCGTTTTATCGACCCGTCTCATGCGGAAGTCCGCTGGACCACGGCGACGCCACAGCCCACACGCCTGGAGTATGGGCAGGACAACTTTCAGCAGACCTGGTCCGACAGCGAACCGAAGACTGAACACCGCGCGGTGATGGAACAACTGCGACGCAATATGGTCTATCACTACCGCATTGCAGTCCCCGACGGCGATGACTTCGCCCGCAGCGAAGAATGGGAGTGCGACAACTTCTTCAACTACACACCTGTCACCACCACAGCAAAAACCTCAGCGACATCCACCGCACTCACCACTGCCCTGCCCACTGCTGCCCGCAATCAGATCGGCATGGTTCTGATCATCGGGGAGCCATCCGCAGACGAGATCATCTCCCTTTGTCAGCTGACAGCTGGCCGTATCGTCGTTTCCGCCGGCACACTCCAGTACACGGATACGCTCCGCGCTGCCCTGCGAGATGCGGGGCTCTACGGACACCGTGTCGCCATTCACCACACGGAAGACTGGTCTGCACCGCAGCTCCCAGGAAACTGGGCCAACACGGTTCTGGTAAACGTGCCGGCCACCGCAGGCATCATCAGCGCAGCCATGCACCAGGCTCGGCCGGACGGTGGCGTTGTCAGACTTGTGAACGCTCAAAGACAATGGCCCGGCTTCTCCCCTGTTACCGGCGGCACCAGCTGTGAATGGATTCGCCCACCGCTCAGCGGCGCCGGTGAATGGTCTCACTTGTACGGCAGGGCCGACAATTCTGCCTTCGGCGGCGAACAGCTGTCCGGCGTCTCGACCACAGACGATCTGGAAGTGCAGTGGATCGGGCGGCCCGGGCCGCGTTATCAGGCTGACCGCAGCGGCCGGAAGCCGTCGCCCGTCTCCCGTGGCGGCCAGTTGTTTCTGCAGGGTCTGAATCGGATTGTCGCCGTCGATGCATTCAATGGCTGCATCCAGTGGTCCCTCGAACTCCCTGGCTTTGAGCGATTCAATATGCCTCGCGACTGCAGCAACTGGTGTGTCGGAAATGACGCCCTGTTTGTCGTCATCAGACATGAGTGCTGGAAAATCGACACCAGATCGGGAACTGTACTCACGCGTATCCCGGCGAACGAATATCGCGATGTCCCCATGGACTGGGGTTTTGTTGCCACGCAGCAGGACCGCCTGTATGGCACCGCCGTGCGACCGGCCACGTCCTGGACCAGTTTCTGGGGCAATGCCGATGACGGCTGGTATGACGCACGCTCCGGAGCTGTCACACATCCAGTCTGCAGCGACCGCATTTTCTGCAGGGATGCAGGCACCACCGAGCTGGTCTGGGAATACGAACGCGGTGTGGTGCTCAATCCCACGTTGACCATTAGCGGCGACACCATGTACTTCGTGGAAAGTCGCAGCCAGCAGGTGCTCGAATCTGACGAACGCCGCGTGGCAGATCCGGACCTCTGGAAACACCTCGTCCTGGTCGCCGTTGATGCGGCCACCGGCTCACCGAAGTGGGAGAAAGAACTTCCTCCACTCGAACCCCAGGTCGTCTTTTACCTGGCACATGCTGCGGGACAGCTCACACTGGTCTCTTCGTCCGACACCACGTACGCCGTGCACTCGTTGAGCGATCTCGATGGCACCGAACGTTGGACTCAGCAGACGGCGTGGCCGGGCGGCAAAGGCGATCATGGCAAAGCGATGATGCGGCCCGCAATCATGGGCGATCGCATTCTGCTCAGAC
>JALRDR010000494.1 GCA_023262145.1 Planctomycetaceae bacterium
GGGCGCGTTGTCGATGACCGGCCAGCCGGGCAAGCAGGAGGCCTTCCGGCCGCTGGTGCCGGGCGTGGTGCATGTGGAGCGCAACGATCACGAGGCCCTGCGGGCCGCCGTCACCGATCGCACCTGCGCCATCGCACTCGAGATCGTGCAGGGCGAGTGCGGCGTGTACCCGCTGGAGGACTCCTTCGTGCGCCTGGCGCGCGCGCTGGCCGATGAGTCCGGCGCCCTGCTGATGGTGGATGAGATCCAGACGGGCATGAGCCGCACCGGTCCGCTGTACGCCTATCAGGACGTCGGCATCGAGCCCGATGTGATGTGCCTGGCCAAGAGCCTGGGCGGTGGCTTCCCCATCGGGGCCATCACCGCGCGGCCCGGCGTGGATGAGGTGTTCCAGCCCGGTGACCACGGCAGCACCTTCGCGGGCAGCCCGCTGGCGTGCGCCTCGGCGCTGGCGGCGGCGCGTGTGCTGGATGACGCCGCGCTGCAGGACCACGTGCGCCGGGAGGGCGCGTGCTTCCTGGCCGGGCTGCAGGCGCTGGTGGATGACGGCCTGGCGGTGGAGGCCCGCGGTCGCGGCCTGATGTGCGCCATCGACCTGCCGGGCACCAATGCCGCCGAGGTGGTGGGAGCGATGCTGGACCGCGGCTTCCTGGTGAACAACACCAGCCCGCGCACCATCCGCTTCCTCCCCCCGCTGGTCATCACGGGCGACGAACTCTCATCGGTGCTCGCGGCACTGCGGGACGTTCTCTCGCCCTGATCCTCCTTGCGCGTCCGGCGGGCCGTCCTATGATCGGCCCATCGCGGAAAGGAGGTGGTCCAAATTCCCTTTGACCATATGTGCGTCGGCCCAGCAAGCGGTTGTCCGGATCCTGAGCAAGGGACTGTTGGGGCACATCAGAACTCTGCTGATACGTCGAACTCATCAGAATCGACTTCAGCAACCGCTTCATATCCCATCCGTGCTCCTGAAAATCCACAGCCAGCCAGTCCAGCAGTTCCGGATGCGAAGGCAACCGACCCTGACTGCCGAAATCCTCAGATGTCTCCACCAGTCCGCGGCCAAAAACCTGCTGCCAGATACGATTCACCGCTACTCGAGCAGTCAGCGGATGTTCTTGCTGAGTCAGCCACTTTGCCAGCCCCAGTCGGTTGGCAGCGGCACCCTCCGGAAGCGGTGGAAAGACGGCAGGAACTGCTGCCACGACTTCTTCACCCGGCTGATCATATTCTCCCCGTTTCAGAATAAAGGTCTTCCGGGGCTGAGCCAGATCCTGCATCACCATCGATGTGGGAATCGCCGCATCCAGATCAGTACGCTCCTTTGTCAGACTATCCACCTGCTGCTGGACCGGACCAAACTCGAGTCTTGTCTGCGGATGGACGTGAGTCAGAAAATAGCGACGAATCGAGGCACTTTGTTCGGCACTGCGCTGGTCCTCAGCGACCGCAACCGCTTTCCGTATCTCCTCCGGAACTGCAGACTTCGGGAGCTTTGCATCCCAATCCGCCCAGGCTTTCAATGAGGTAAACTCCGGGTTCCCCTGGGGCGTCTGCGTCATGATGCCAGCTCGATCCCACCAGACTTCCCCGCCAACCTGAGTAAATGCCCAGCCGTTGAGCTCACTGCCTGCCGCCAGCCCGACGTGAGCTGCCTCAACCTCCAGCCGAACCCATTCGCCGGCCGCCGGTAACGCACCCAGATTTCGATGATCCGGATTGTCACCACTCCCCCACGGTATGGAGTCTGCTCCCCAGAATGCCCGGTGATTCCACGACCCGTCATTGAACTGCAACATAATCGTCTGCGGAGGGTTCTCCGGATTCAGATGCACCCATGCAAATAAGCGGTCACCTGCTCCAATCCGCAGCGTCGGAGCAGCGTCTGTGAAGAAGTGCTGACTGAGTGCATCAGCTTTTCGGTGAGTCGATCTGGTGCCGGAATGCACTGGTTGCTCAGGGCCTTCCACGAATTCCCAGGGGGTGTCGCCCTGGAGATTTGCTCCCGGTGGAGCAGCATCCTCAATCCAGATGTATTCCCTGCGTTCCCCCTGCTCAGCATCTGACGCAGCAGCCGGCGGTCCCGGGTCCACATATACGAATTCGGCAAGCTGCTGCTCCAGCTGCTGTTTCGCCGCGGAGATTTCCAGATCCAGTTGCTGCAGCCGCGCCGTCTGCTCTGCCGATGGAACTCGAATCGTTGGTGGCGGTGCCAGTGCATTGCCGTCCATCGCGGCATCCGCCGACGCATTAAAAAACGCATACAGCTGATAGAACTCCCGCTGTGAAACCGGATCAAACTTGTGATCGTGGCAGACCGCACAGCCGAGAGTCAGTCCCATGAACACAGTCGACATCGTCTCAGTGCGATCCACGGCGTAACGCACCAGCACCTCCTCATTGATGGATCCTCCCTCGCTGGTAGTCACATTGCAGCGGTTGAATCCCGTCGCAACCTGCTGTGCAATCGTCGGCTCCGGCAGTAAATCCCCCGCCAGTTGTTCCGTCAGAAACTGGTCGAATGGCATGTTGGAATTAAAAGCCTCGATCACCCACTCGCGGTACTTCCAGAGCGAACGCTCGTTGTCAAGGTGCAGGCCGTGAGTGTCTCCGTAGCGGGCCACGTCCAGCCAGTAGCGCCCCAGATGCTCCCCAAAGCGAGGCGACGCCAGCAGACGATCAATCAGCGTTTCCCATGCCGCTGCGTCTGTATCAGCAAGAAACTCCGCCACTTCTGCGGCTGTCGGAGGC
>JALRDR010000514.1 GCA_023262145.1 Planctomycetaceae bacterium
ATACAGCCTTTCAGAATCGGACGCTGCCCAGGTGCGTCCGGGCCGTTTGTCTCAGTCGTGAAAACTGGCTGGTGAGAGATTCGTTCCTCTCGTATTATTTTGCGATGCTGAGTGGCAGCGGAGCGACAGCATCGCTCACGGTTCACAAGACCGGCCCCAAAAAACCAAAGACAGAGTGTTGACAGGACTCCATGTTTATGGATGCACAGGCATGCATTACCATCAGCGTCACGGTGCTGGTGCTGGTTGCATTGATCCGTGAGATGCCCGCGGATCTGACATTCCTGAGTGCCATCATCTTTCTCTGCCTGACTGGTGTGCTCACACCGACTGAAGCATTTGACGGCTTCGTCAACGCCTCACTGCTGATGCTGGCCGCTCTGTTCATTGTCACCGCTGGCCTCCGCGAAACTGGAATCATCGACAGCCTCGGGCAGCGAATTCTGGGAGGTGTTCACACCGAGACACTGGCGCTGCTGACGCTCAGCGGAGCTACCGTACTCACATCCATGTTCGTGAATAACACTCCCATCGTCGCAATCATGATCCCCGTGGTGCTGGGCTGGTGTCGCCGACATGACGTGGCCGCATCGCGAATGCTGATCCCGTTGTCATTCGTCACGATTCTCGGTGGTTGCTGCTCCCGAATCGGTACCAGTACCAATCTCGTGGTGGCCGGACTGATGAAGCGATCGGGCGACCCGCAGTTATATGAACTCGACTTCTTTGAGCTCAGTTATGTCGGGATTCCCTGCGTGATCGTTGGCGTCGCGTATCTGCTCACTTTGGGCAGAAAACTGCTTCCTGTTCGCGAACAACCATTTCACGGATTCGGACGCTCTCGCCGTGAATATCTCGCTGAGATGAAAGTACTGGCAGAATGCCCGCTGGCCGGAAAAAGCGTGGAAGCCGCTCAGCTGCGCGGACTTGCCGGACTCTTTCTGATTGAAATCACCCGCGGCCGCGAAGTGATCAGCCCCGTCACACCCGACGATGTCCTGCAGGAAGGGGACATCCTGGTCTTCACCGGACTTCTGGACACGATCATTGATCTGAAGAAAATCCGCGGACTCCAGCATGTGGGTGAGCCATCATCAGAAGACTCCGACCATCGCCGCATCGTCTGCGAAGCGGTCGTCAGCCGCTCATCACCGCTGATCGGCCGCACCCCTCGCCAGGCCAGATTTCGCTCCCACTACGACGCAGTAATCATTGCAGTTCATCGAAATGGCCGACGCATCAATCGCAAGATCGGTGATATTCGACTGGAGAACGGGGACACACTGCTGCTGCAGACCGGGACAAGTTTCGTCGATGCTCATCGTAACAACCCTGACTTTTATCTGGTCAGTGACGTCCGAGATGCTCGACCAGTCCGACGGGCGGCGTGGAAGTCCGCCGCTTTCCTGTTCGCAGCACTGCTTGTGCTGATGTTCTTCGCCCCGGCCGAAACAGCAATGCTGGGAGCATTTGCTGCCGGCATCCTGATGATCGCCACCCGTTGTATGTCGGCGACCGAGGCACGCGAAGCAGTGGACTGGCCGGTGCTTATCGCCGTGGGTGCTTCCTTTGGACTTGGGGAAGCTCTGAAGAAAACCGGCGTTGCCGAAGAACTTGCCCGCTTCCTTGTCAGCGGCACGTCATTCCTCGGTCCGATTGCCGCTCTGGCTGCTGTCTACCTTGTCACCATGGTGCTCAACGAACTCATCACCAACAACGCTGCCGCAGTGCTCACATTCCCCATCGCGGTTGAGGCTGCGATGATTGCCGACTGCAACCCCCGACCATTTGTCATCGCCGTCGCACTAGCTTCATCGCTGGCGTTCGCTTCTCCCATTGGCTATCAGACCCACATGATGGTTTATGGCCCCGGGGGCTATCGGTTTTCCGACTTTTTCCGAGTCGGTCTGCCGCTCAACCTGCTGATGTGGTTGACCTGTATGCTTCTGATTCCGCATTTTTGGGATCTGAAGCCTGCACCTCAACAGGCCTTCATTTCCACACCAGTGCTCAGCAGTGCCGCTGCCGCAACGGACAATGTGGACGCAGGTTCGCCAGCATTAACGCCGGACACACAATGATCCACGTTCCCCGAATTGCTCAGCGACCACCAGTAGCGGGATGAAAATCAGCCGTTCTCACAGGGCTGTAGTCGAGGTCGGTCGCCACCGCCGCACGGATCGGACTTGATGGCCCGTCGTGTTCGCCGGCTGTCTGCTGAATGACGGTGTCACGTGGCATACCGGCCCAGGCGGGGTGAGCCGCACGGATCTCTGACAGCAACTGTGCTGACTTCTCAGCTGTTTGCTGATCCGGTTGCTGCAGAGCATGCTGCAGCCAGACAACCGCCTCCTGATCACGAGATTGCTCGTGCAGAATCCACGCGATGTTGTAGTGTGCTGCCGGAGCACCGACTGCGAAGGAGAGGTGGCCCAGCCCGCGATGCAGATCTCCCGACCGTACCAGTGCGAGCCCCAGCTCGTAGCGACATTCCTGATTCGTTTCGTCAATGCTGCAGGCTGACTCCAGCGCAGTAATTGCCTCGGACCAGTTCTCGCGACGCGAGAAGAATCGTGCCTGCTCCACAAGGACCTGCAGCTGCTCTGAGCGAGAATCCAGCTCATGGCGACGGCCGGCAAGCTGAGCCAGGATGTCCTCCGCCTGCGTGGAACGCCCCGTGGACTCCTCAATTCGTGCCATTCCCAGATGCGCAGCAACACAATCCGGATAGGCCTCGGCAAGCTCCCGATACGTCTGCAGTGCTTCGGCATAGTTGTGCTGACTTTCCTGCAGTGCAGCATAACTCAGCATGACAGACTCAGTTCGATTACCGAACTGCCTGCGTGCTGCCCGAAACTCAGCCGACAGATCCTCATCGCTGCTGTTGAGATGCAGCAGCCGGTCCGAAACGGATGCCCACGAGAGCTGCTGAACACATCCTGACACCGAAGTGACAAGGCAACCAAGACATAGCAGACGAACGCAGATGGCAATCATGACAACCCCCCCGGGAATGAACGTCTCCGCCCATTGCAGGCAAAGTCATCCTGCAACTCGGGAATACGCCCCGTCTTCAGGGTCATCGTAATCCACACAGTTTAACTCACACTAAAAACCGGTATTCTCTTCCCATAGGCGATGTCAGCCCGCGCCCATCATGCAGCTTTCGCCGAAACACCCCGACGAACAGCAGGAACGGCGCGATGCCAGAGCCCTGACTTGTTCCCCAGTTCAGCGGGCGGGGACTGCGGTGCCCGGCGTATCAATCAGGTTACTGCCACCTGTCTGGGACAGGTTGGTTCCTATTCCCAGATTGCCACCTCCGGAGGGGCTTGCCGATCCGGTGGCGCCGGAGCGTCCGGAGTTGGGGAGCGGAATCCGTGGCAGCGGAGTTGAAGTCAGATACTGGCTGCGAATCGTTTCGACTTCAGCAGCAGGGCGTCCGGCCTCGCTGCAGTTTCGGAACACCAAAGGGATCTCACCATCCGGAACTCGCTGCTGCAACATCGCCAGCCGTACTGACTGCTCTCGTCGGAGGTCTCGATCAACATCGCGTGTGGCCTGTACAAAGACACGTCTTCGTTCCAGCGGGACTGTCTCAATGACGTACTCCAGATGACGTACACCCGCTCTGTTCAGCTGGTCAGTTCCCGCGTCGAAGTGATGATGAAACAGTGTGGTCTGCTCCTCCCACCCCCGGCTGGCAAAGGCTTCTGTCAGCGCCGCCACACTCTGTTCATCCTGGTCGGCGTACGGATGCGGCCAGTAATGCTGCGAATGATAGATATGCGTCAGGGGCTGTTCCGGGCCGCTTCCTCGTGCGACAGCTGGCCAGATTTTTCCACGCCAGTATTGCTGCTTCACACCCGGAGTAATTGCTGCCTTCTCCCGCCACCACGGCTCAGAACCACGGCGATGAGCACTTGTCGGATCGCTCAGCAGGAACCCACCGGAACATCCAGTGACTGTCAACAGAAGGGAAGCCAGCAGCAGGAGCTTGCACATTGCTTTCACCCGATCAAATACACCGAAACCAGGGAGATGCGCAACTGTCGTGCGCACATGCATAACTGTTTTCTTCGGTTGCAAGGACGACTCTTCCGCATTCGTTTCGCCGCCGCAGGACAGTTACAATTGCTCGGTTCACGACGAACCTTTCAAATGTCACAAATCTCCCATTTTAACACTCCACACAGCGACCGCTCACCGCTGTTGACAGGAGACCACACCTGCGCACAACGCTTGCTGTCAGCATAACTCACCGGATTGACGGAACACTCCGCGTATTCCTCACAACAGGGAGCCTGACGTACCGCAAGGAACGCAATTCGTCCGATCCGCCGTCGGGAGCTGAAAAAACAGGGAATATAGTGAATGTGCGCAGACGTGTTGTGTTGGTCGGTAAGCTGACCATGGCTATGAGGGAATTGCAAGATGACTGTCAGAGTGGCGAACAAGAAGCTCCTGGGACAGGTGCCCATGTGTCCTCAGCTGCGTCCTCTGTATGAGAATGAGCTGGGCCCATGGACGATCCTCCCCAATCGCACTGTCACCTGCGGCTCCGCAGACGATAACGACATCGTTCTTAAAGCTCGCGGTATCCAGCCACATCACTGCCGCATTGACTTCACCACAAGCGCATTGCGAATCCGGCGCCTTGACGGCCGGATCTGGGTAAACGACCTGCCCATCAATTCTGACGTGCCACTTTCAATAGACGACAGAATCAGCATTGGTGCGCTCAGCATTATTGTGGATGAAACACCGCTGACGATCCCGCCCGTTCAGCGCCCCAAGGAGTCGTCCGTAACTGAAACTGAGGTATCCTTTGTCGGTGACAGCAGTCTCAGATTTGAATCGGCCTTTCCTGCTCCGCCCAGACGCAATCAACTGCAGTTCTTCCATTACAGCAAGTCAGCCGGAATGGAACTGGAGCGGTTGCAGCAGGAACTGAACACTCGAGAAATAATCCTGCGACGAAACGAAGAACGCTGTGCTGAATTACTGCTGGAACTGGAACAACTGCGTGCGCAATACTCCGAGGCAACCGTAGCAGAAGCCTCGCAGAAAGCTCTGCTGCACAAGCAGGAGCTGCAGGAATCGCGTCAGGAGACTGCCGCTGAACAGCAACGTAACCATCAGCTTGCAGAGGAATTACAACAGCTCCAGCAACAACTGGACGAACAGAAACTTGAACTGGAGACGCGCGGCGAAGAACTCCAACAACTGCGTCTGAAGGACAACGAACAGCAGCGTCAGGATCATTCGCATCAGGAGCTCCTTGCCGAAAACCGGATGCTCCGCGGTCAACTCATGGATCTGCAGGCCGAAGTGCTGCAACTTCGCCATGAGCTGGACCTGGCAGCCGCGCAGGTCAACCGCTATGCAGCCAGCCTTGAAGACCAGAGTGTTGAGCTGCACTTCATCCGCCATCAGCTTGCTGAAACAAACGTAGCCGTTTCAGCAAGGTCTCTGAGCACGCCACAACCAGACGCTGAATTGACAACCACCAGCAATACGGATCGCGCAGCAACGGCGAAGGATGAGTCTGCGGAGCCGCCCGTGGACGAAACCATGCCCGGTCCCGGTGATTCTGTGGGCAACGAAGCGTTCGCCGGTGAACCGGATCGCTCAGCGGACGAACTCGATCCGCCGTTGCCGCCAGCGGTCAACGCACTGCTGGATCAGCTGAATGGAGTCAGCGCAGAGCACGCGGACGATGCGACGAAGAGCAGCATGTCAGACGTCACTGTTATGGATGAACCAGCAGAGATTGACAGCATTCCACCGTTGGAATCAGCACTCGCAGCCTCAGAAATCATCGTACCTGCACTCGCTGTGCAGGTCGCTCACGAAGAGCCTGAACCAGAGTCTGCGTCTGAGTCTGAGTCGAATAATGATGAGGATTTTCCAGCAGGTAAAATGACACCGAACGCAGTCGGTGAATCTGACGTGACTGCCCAGGAATCGTCCTCGACAGACCTGCCGGAGCCATACAACACAGCAGATAGCCGGAGCACGGGCGACACTCCGCAAGTGCCAATGGGGAAATCTGAGCCAGAGTCTTCTGATGCAGTGGACATTGACTCTTACGTGGAACGACTTCTGGCACAGCAAGCTCAGAACTCCAGTTCTCAGGTGAAAAACTCAGTTGTGGTCGAGCCTCGAAGGGAAGCTGAGGAACGTAAGGGACGACGCTCAATGATCTCATTCATTGAAGAATACATGTCCGGACGTATTCAGTTTGAAGGTGACGAGCCAGTGCCATTGCGCAGCCTGCCTGAGAGCAAGGAGGACGCTGGACTTGAAAGTAGTCCTGAAGTTCATGAAGGGTATCGCCCGCGGAGTGTCGTCTCCGTCCGCGAACCAATCGACTTTGGCAAGATGCGTCTGGAAAACGAAGGCTTCCGCAACCTGTCTGCTCATTGCGCAGAGCAGGCATTGATGTCGTATTTCCTGCGTCGTGAACAGTCGGGACTGGTCATCCGCACGGCAATCGTGGCCGGGTTTCTGCTGCTGATTGCATTTGGGCGTCCAACCATCTCTCAGCTCACGGGCGTGCAGGAGTTTTCCCGCTGGGGTCCGGTATTCGGATTACTGTTTTCCTGCGCCGAACTGGGCAGAAAGCTGATGCGTGTTATTCGGATTCGCCGAGGGATGACGCACGTAACCCTGCGGAAAAGAGGCGCGCTGCCCGCGGTAATCACTCCGGCAAAGTGATCAGACCAGTATCCTGAACTGCACTGCGGTGCGAACTACTTCGGAATAAGACTCCCGCATTTCAATGCCGACCAGAGCGATCCCTGCTGGACACTTTTGAATCCGCTGCCAGAATACGCTCTGTATGCAGCACCTCATCTCCAGCAGCTGAACCAGATCCCTGTTGGCAAGTTACTCCCGTTGGCGATCAGAAATTGCGATGACAAGGAATCGTTCGGACCAGAAAAAGTCTGCATCTGATGCTGATGCAGAA
The DNA here is from genome assembly GCA_023262145.1 of Planctomycetaceae bacterium. GTDB lineage: Bacteria > Planctomycetota > Planctomycetia > Planctomycetales > Planctomycetaceae > SXXK01. The sequence continues at coordinate 6,974 of JALRDR010000514.1, forward strand.
CGCCAGATCGTAACCACGAATCGTCGTGCGCGACACGACTATGAGATTCTGGACCAACTTGACTGTGGCATGGTACTCACCGGCAGTGAGGTGAAAAGCGTTCGCAACAGCAAGATCCAGATCGAAGAGGCATGGGTACGCGTTGATTACGGAGAGGTCTGGCTCATCGGCTGTGACATCGCTGAATATGCTCAGGCGTCCATCTATAATCACGACCGCCGCCGCAAACGAAAACTGCTGCTCAAACGCCGAGAAATCCGAAAGTTTGCAGAATCAGCAGACAAGAATGGACTGACACTCATCCCTTTACAGGTGTTCTTCCAGCGGGGCATCGCAAAGCTGCGTATCGGACTTTGCCGCGGTCGAAAAGTACACGACAAACGAGAACGACTGCGGGAGAATGCCGACCGCCGGGAAATGCGAACAGCTCGCATGAAGCAAACTGGCAGAAAATGAACTCCATGCGACGACCGCAACAGACGCACTCAAATCCACGGTAAGAGCAGGGCAGTGCAGCATGCCATCATGCCATGGCCCGATCGCGATCCTTGCGAACAGAGCCGGCTGGACATCGGCCAACGCCCAACTGGTGCTGGCAACCGGACAACTGCAACCGGACAACCGTGAGCGGAAATGCTCTTCACCGCCCGATACAGAGGCAGCAGGCAAACGGAGCATCATGCGACACGCGACGCAGGGCGATGATACGCGTTGAGAGCGGACACACGCGGGAGGCCTCCGTGAGATCTGCCCGCTGGCAACCGGCACTATGACAACATACCAGCCTACTAAGCAGGAATGGCCACAGTGAGCCGCAGGAAAATGTGCGATCCTGCCTTCAGATGGAGCATCCCGCAAGCACCTGGGGAATTTGCAAGCCTCCCAAGGCGATGACGCCTACGCCCGGTTACAGGGGGCATCAGAAACGAAAAACGGAGAGGGGGGGATTCGAACCCCCGGTCCGGTTACCCGGACACAGCATTTCCAGTGCTGCACAATCGGCCACTCTGTCACCTCTCCTGAGTACTCAAAGCGTGGAAGTCGTGGCTCTGAACTTCCGAAGCCGGCAGCAGCCTTAGTCTTCTGCTGGAGCTGCGTTCTTTTCCGCGCGGGCCTGCAATGCAGCCGCCTCACGCGCTTCCACACCTTCAACAGCGATCAAGCGACGGCGCAGTTGACGATAGTTGGCATTCAGGTGCCGCCAGACAGCGTCGCGGGACTTGGCCTTGCCAGTCACACCGCGGTCGGCAAGCTGGGATTCAAAAGCTGAAAGTTTCTGCTTTGAAACCGACAGCTGCCGCTCAATTCGAGATCGGTCCTTCAACATGGCACACCAGAGTATTTACGTAGGTTCAGGAAAATTCAGGGCTGTCGGCCCGGTGGCCGCCGCTTCCGCAAGCCGGATATCTTTGCACGGCCGACAGGAATGTTCAAACCCAAACAATCGAATTCGTTTATCCATCCTGATAACGGGGATCTCCCGGCCAGAATCTCCTTCTGTTTTCGGCGGGCAATGGACGCTGTCTCAGCGAATTCCCTCAGGTTCTCAATGGTTTTGAATGTCGCGATGCCCCGCATGCCTCACATCCGGGGGATTTGCCACTTCCGGCGAATCAGCCCTTGCCTCAAAACTTCCGGCTCAGAGAATTCAGTAGACAGGCCGATCTCATCCTCAAGACACCAGGCCATGCAGTCGGCACCTCTGACCGAACCACCCGGAACAGGAACCAATCTCAGGTTTTGACCATGTCCAGCGAAAATCCCCAACTCTCTCCCCGTCTCGAGGCCGCCGTACATCTGGCAGAGCAGGCTGGAATACTGATTCAGCGTCACTTCCAGTCAGATGGCCTGCTTGTGGAAGCCAAGGCAGACGAATCGCCCGTGACGATTGCTGACCGAAACGCTGAACTGCTCATTCGCGAGGGAATCACGACCCGGTTCCCCGCAGACAGTATCCTGGGCGAAGAATTTCCGGATGTCACAGGCACCAGCGAGTATCGCTGGATCATCGATCCCATTGATGGAACCAAGCCATTTGTCCATGGAGTTCCGCTGTTTGGGACACTCATCGGCATCGAAAAGTCAGGCCGAATGGCTGCCGGTGTCTGCCACCTCCCGGCCATGAACGAGACAATCTTCGCGGAAGATGGACAGGGCTGCTGGTGGAAGATCAAGGACCAGCCGCCGCGTCGCACCTCGGCGACACAGACCAGCCGTCTTGCGGATGCTCGTCTGATGTTTACCGAACCCACTCACTGGCGAAAGACACGACGATTTGATGCCATCGTTGAAGTCATGGATCAGGTCAAAGTTGCTCGCGGCTGGGGCGACTGCTTCGGTCATATCATGGTCGCGACAGGCAGGGCTGAAATTGCGATCGATCCACTGATGTCAGCATGGGATATCGCTGCGTTGATTCCCATTCTTCGCGAAGCAGGGGCAAGCTGCACCAGCTGGAAAGGTGAGGAAAACGTCTTTGCAGGCGATGGCGTGTCCGTCATCCCCCAGCTCAGACAGTCAGTCATCGATATTCTGAGCCGGGCTCCCGCTCTCCCGTAAGTACCGGGACATGAATGCACGTCGAAAATCCGGCAACAGAGCAGAAACGTCGCAGCAAACAAGAGCAGGGAACCGCAGAGCGATCCGCCGAACTGAACCGCGATGGTGGGCTGAGCCGCTCTTTTCAGCGAGCACAGTAAACTCGCATCCAGTCCGCCATTCGCTCAAAGACCGGGTCTGGAACAGCGTGCCCCTGACGGTGATTCAGGAGCCCCAGCCGAGCCGGACCATCGTAAAGATTCCAGACTGGCATCGCGGCGTTGATGAGCACCCATGAGCGATCCCCGTCGGCAGCACCTGGACCGGATTCTCCTCCAATCAGCAGAAATGGACGTGGCGCAATCAATGCCAGCAACTCGTGATGGTTGAGCGGGAAGTCGGCTTCATGGATGCCCTTCCCCAGATACCACGGCGCGTCCCAGTTGGTTGATCGCAGCCCCAGTCCCCCCTCACTGAAAACGCCGCAGCAGATCCGGTCGTCGAATGCCGTCAGATAGAGTGTTTCCTTGGCCCCCAGAGAGTGGCCGATTGCCGCGATGCGATCCTGATCCACATATTCCAGAGAACACAACAGATCGACACCACGCTGAGCATCGAAGAGCATGCGTGCCATTCCCTTCGCGTGCGGATTTCGAAGACGGTGCTCAGCGACCGCCTGATCGAAATTCTCGACGTCCTGCCACAGAAAACAACGCGGACAAAACACCACAAAACCCCGTTGCGCAAGTTTCCACCCTGTCATTGCTGCATCACGGCCACGCACTCCCGCAATCTCGTCAATGGTCTCTGAGTTCGTCGGATGCAGGGCAACGATTGCCGGCAACGACTTCGCAGCAGCAGCCTCCGCAGGATGCAACAGGTAACCCTGCACGCGACGTCCCGCTTCTGCGTCGTATTCAATCAGATCCCGTTGCACCCCATCCAGTATTTCACGACGAAGCAGCACAGTTCGAAGGTCTCCACGTTCCGGCATCGGGCCGAGGAATTCCTGCCACTCCTGCAGCAACTGCGGACGTCGGCGTTGCCAGTCCTGCAGCGTGCTCAATGGCTTTCCTGCCGACCCTGACAGTGGCCGAATCTTCCCGGCTTCTGCTAACTGTGGATTCTCCGGAGATACAATGACCTCAGAAAGCCAGTCGACATCCTGCCCGTACGCCGACAGGGAACACAGAATCAACAATGCTGGAAGGAAATATGGACGAAGCAGCATGCAGGTGTCTCACTGGTGCAGCAGGAAGGAAGATCAGTCACGATACTGCCGATGGCATTCTCCGCAGTCGACAGACATCAGATTAATGATCTCACCGGCCTTTGCAAATTTCCCCTCCCGGAGTGCACCTGTGAGCTGCTTCGATCTGTTCAGTGACTGCTGCAGCAGATGTGCAAATTCGACGTCAGGCTTTTCATCCTGCTGACGCAGGGACTCTCGAAATCCCTCCTCCAGCAGCACAGCCTCCGCTGTCAGCATGTCCTGCTGACCTGATCTGGCGGCTTTCCAGTCCGTGTCTGACTGCTGCTTCAGCGTCTCAAATCGTCGCGACAGATCAGCCATCCGTTCGGCGAGCGAAGACACGGCAGACACGGAACGCAACTGCGGAAGAACAGTCCCGGCTGATGGTCGACGATAGCTGCTCACGTCTCGCCACAATCCCTGGTACTCGCGACTCGTTCCCGATCGCTCAAGAAACTGCTCTGCCTGAGCAGTCTGCATTCGCCCCAAAGCCAGACAGACAATGGCCGCAGCGGCAGGAGCACGGTGGCGACCGTGATGGCAATGCACGTAAACCGGTCCGGCCGCTTCCTGAGCAACTCTTGTGAGCATCCCCGTCTGCTCGCAACCGATCCCATCATAACCTATTGGGATATGCACGTATTTCAGACCGCAGCGTTCGGCAAGGTCCACCTGCGGACGAATTCCATCGACGCTGACGACAACACGCACACCCAGATCATGGAGCTCACGGAAGGCACGCTCTGAAGCAGGTTCACTTCCACAGAATACTTCCGGCACAGGATGCTGCAGGTGCTGCAGCCCGGTGATCTGTGGATCTTCCGCCAGAATCGACAACGACTGCAGGAAGGACAGCGTCGCCACCAGAAGATGTGCAGGTCCGACCAGCGGCCTGCTGAAAACCATACGCGTTCCAGCCATGAATCCGTCGTTTCTCATCCTTATTCCCGCGGTGCCGACGATTCAGTTGCCTTGCGAGATGCTCTTCCGGCTTTCGCCAGCAGACCCGGATCAGCCAGATTCAGCAGGTGACCATGGTCTGCAGTGACAATCAACACCGATTCCTCCCAGTTACTGTGCTGCTCCACCCATGAGGTAATCACTCGTACTGCGGCATCGCCGGAATTCACCGCCCCCACCGAGTTATCAATGTTGTTGTCGTGATTCGCCCAGTCGACGTCGCCCGACTCCACCATCAGCCAGAATGGACGTTCGTCCCGCCCCAGATAACGCAACGCCGATGCGGTCATCTGTGCAAGACTGGGATTCTCCAGTCGGTCTGCTGCGGAATATGTTTCCACAGTTCCGGACTTCCCAGGGGCGGCAGGACCGTTTCCATCTGCCGTCTCAAATGGCAGATGCCCACTGTATGCTCCAACACCGAAAAATCCCAGCAGTCGATGATTGCCATCGATTGCTCGTACGGTGGCCTCTTCCAGTAAGTCTGCTCCGTTGCGTCCTGCGGTACGGACGGCGGTCACGTAGCGACCTCCATGCTCTACCTGACTTGCATGCAGATCAGCCGCAGTCAGATACATATTCCCCACGACAAAGTTGCTTCCCTGATTCTTGACGCCATCTTCCTCCTCCAGCGTTGTCCCAAAACCACCGCCGATGAGCAGATCCACGCCGGGCAGGGGATGTTGCGGGTGCTGGACTGAAGGCAGCCCAAGCAGATCGCGGGTCAGATCCTGATAGTCGTTGCGGGTGACATTGTGTGCATATGCCGCAGCCGGAGTCGCATGGCTGATGGGAACAGATGAGACAACGCCAACTCTCCAGCCAGCTTTCTGAAGCAGATGTGCCACGGTACTCACCGGAGCCCCCGTGGAATC
>JALRDR010000684.1 GCA_023262145.1 Planctomycetaceae bacterium
CCGTCGATACCGGATGGGATGGAAGGGATTGCTCAACTCTCTGCAGCTGATCAGGTCGCCGCGTTGAGGCAACGAACCTGTCCAGTGACTCAGGAGCCACTGGGTTCGATGGGCAAGCCGATTCGCTTGACCGTCGGAGGTCAGTCGATCTTTGTTTGCTGTGAGGGATGCGTCGCGGCGGTGAAACGGAATCCGGACAAGTACCTTCGCGGTGCATCGACGCGCGATCAGTCGATCATTCGTTGAACCACGAATTGCAAGGCGTGTTGCTCGATGGCGAAAGCGCAGAGAAGCAGGCGGGCACCTCATCAGATTGGGGTTGCCCGTTCTTCCACGCTTTCATAGGGTTCGGCCGATTCATATTTTAAGAATGGCGACCGTATCGAAATCTCGCTCACGATTCTCGCCGAAAATGCCGATGCGAAACACTGGAGGTTTCCTCTCCACAGGTCATTGAGTCAATGAATTCCCACGCAATTCACATCTCTGCACGATTGCTGATTTGGCTAGCCGCCATATCGGTTCCCGTCCAGGGATTGCCTGCGTGGTTATGTGCCTGCAGCGCTGGTTCGAACCAGGTTTGCGATGAAGGCGAGCCTCAACAGGGGTGCTGTTGTGGCGATCGGAATTCCTGCTGCGGTCGCGGTCAGGCATGCAAGTGTGGGAGTGGGTGCCAGTGTGGCAAACCAAGCCAACAGCAGCCTGCTGCTCCAGCCCCTGTCGACGACTCACGCCCCCTCGAAAAGCTGCTCGCTGACGCAGAGCTCGTGACCTCCGTCACGATCGCAGCCGCTTCAGAACGGCCCTCACTGACTGAGTGGTCGCATTCCTCTGATCGCGCCCTTGCAGCCGCTGCACTCGATCGCTGCATCTCTCTCTGCCGCTTCACCATCTAGCAGCTCATCGCCCACCCTGCGCGCAGATTCCATCTGGGATCACGTCTGCATGTCGTGCGGCCCGTTCCGTCGTCAGTTTGACGAACTCCCGCTTTGGGAAGGATCGGCGCTTGACGACTCTGAGTTGTGGTGAGATGCTGATTGGTGAGGAGCCCAAAGTGGCGGCATGAATCGACCTTCCAGACATTGTTGTTCCGTTCTACTGACTCTGGCGACGCTCTTGGCAGGCGTCGTTCCAGTGGACGGTCAGTGTCTGGAATCTCGGAACGGTGAGCAAGCGGATTGTTGCTGTTGTACGCAGCCTGCGAAGGGTTCGCGTGCCTGCTGCCAGCATCCGGCTTCCACCGTCACATGCAGCTGCTCTGTCGGTCAGGAGCGTCCTGTTGTTCCTCGTGAACGACGGGGTGCGGATGAACAAGTCGATGTTCGCGTCTTGCAGTGGGTGACGACTGTCATGCCAACTGGTGACGACGATCACCATCGACCTGATTTCGCGATCGCTTCGACCATCAGCCTCACTTCCTCCACGCTCAGGCACCTGGCCGTTCTCTGTCGCTGGCAGACTTAACGGCATCGCTGCAGCCTGATTGCGCGCTGATCATCCGCCTTTTGGGCGAGTTCGCCGATTCCTGCGCGCATTCAATACCCGTCTACTTTCAATGACATCGATTCACTCCGGTGATCGTGAAGACGTGTTGCAAAGTTTTCCTGAGACAGTGTCGAGGCTGACATGAAAGATTCAAATAGCAACCACGCCCAAGAAGCTGCAAGCGGTGACGCGGTGGCACCGCCAATGGCGTCCGGCATTTCTGAGGAAACTGGCAACACTGCGGCCAACTCGCGGGCGAAGCGGCAAGAGACGCGGCGCTGGTGGATGAAGCTGTTTCTCCAGCCGCTTCTGTTTCTTGCCTGTGGAGCGGCACTGCTCACTGGACTGGGTGTGGCCCAACGGATGGGATGGATTTCATCGGGCGGAGGGAGTTCTCACACCCACAGTCACTCCGCCCATGCCGACACGACCTACATCTGCCCGATGATGTGTACGCCCCCTCAGAAAGAGCCAGGGCGGTGTCCGGTGTGTGCCATGGAGCTTGTTCCAGCGGCATCTGGCGGAGCGATGTCGGATGGACGATCCATTCAACTCGACCCCGCTGCACGACGTGTCGCCAACATCAGGACAGTTGCTGTCACATCGATGCCGATGACTCGCACCATACGTGGTGTCGGCCGCCTGAGCTACGACGAGGGAACGATGAGAACGATCTCGGCCTATGTCGATGGCCGGATCGAAAAGCTGTATGCCGATTATACCGGCGTCGTTGTGAATCAGAGTGACCATCTCGCACTGGTCTATTCGCCGCGACTCTATTCGGCTCAGGTCGAATTGCTGCTTGCGAAGAAGGCTCGCGAGGAAAGCCGAACGACAACGCTCGCCCGCGTCGCCGAGTCGAACCTCGAACTGTATGAGAGCGCACGTCAACGTGTCGTCGAACTGGGAATGACGCCGCAGCAGGTGGCAGATCTGGAAAGCACTGGAAAGGCCGATAGCCGTCTACATCTGTGCGCACCGATCAGCGGAACGGTCATCGAGAAGCGAGCTGTCGAAGGACAGTATGTCAAAGAGGGGGACATTATCTACCAATTGGCCGACCTGTCGACTCTCTGGCTGATGCTGGAATTGTTTCCTGAAGATGCAGCCGTGATTCGGTATGGCCAAAAAATCCAAGCGGAAGTCCAGTCGTTGCCCGGTCAGCACTTCGAGGGACGCGTGGCATTCATCGACCCCAATGTTGACCCCAAAACGAGAACAGTAGGTGTGCGCGTCGTGCTGTCCAATGACGCAGGAAAACTTCGAGTCGGCGACTACGCCAGGGCGGTGGTGAATGTCCCGCTCAGTGGGGGGGATGGCCCAATCTACGATCCCGAACTTGCGAATCGGTGGGTCAGCCCTCGGCATCCACAAATTGTGGTCGATGCTCCGGGAAAATGTCCGATCTGTGGCATCGATCTTGTCCCGGCGAATCAACTTGGTTTCACCAACAATGCCCAGACAAGCGCCGCCGTACTCGTGGTTCCGCGTGACGCTGTGTTAATGGCGGGAAACAACAGCGTCGTTTACGTCGAAACCGATCCTGGACGATTCGAAATTCGGCGGGTGGTACTGGGCCCTCCCTGCGGTGACCAGATTGTTGTTCGACAGGGGCTCCTGGATGGGGAACAGGTCGCCACGCGCGGCAATTTCCTGATCGACTCTCAGATGCAGCTGGCTGGGAACCCATCATTGATTGATCCCACAAGAGCCATCCCCAACACGGAAGAAAAACTCACGCCGGTCATGATGGCCGCATTGGACGAACTCACTGATGATGACCGAATGATCGCGGACGTACAAAGAACGTGTCCCGTCACGGATATGCTGCTGGGCGCCATGGGGACGCCCATGCGAGTCGAACTCGAAGGG
>JALRDR010000710.1 GCA_023262145.1 Planctomycetaceae bacterium
CGTCACCCTGGGGGAGTTCTCCATCCCCGTCTACGAGATATACAAGGTGGGCGATGAGCCGCGGTGGGATGCTGGCCTGATTCAGATCGATCAGCCGTTGCAGGTGTGGAGCTCTGTCTTCAATTCGCAACTGCACTGCCATCAAGTAGGTCAGCCACCGCAGGGCGACTGCCTGGTCTGCTTCCGGCAGCGACTGCTCAGTCGCCAGTCGCAGATACTCCAGCAGACTCTGCTCTGCCCGGACCGCGTCATTCAGTGTAATCAGGATCTGACCCTCCTGCAGGCGTGCTGAGGCGCCGTAGCGTTCATGGGTGCTGGGGATTTCGGCAAAACAGCTGACGGCCTGTTCGGGCTGGCGAAGTCGAAGTGCTGTTTCCGCAAGCAGCATCACGACATCGTGGTTAGCTGGTTCTGTGCGAAATATTCCTCGCCAGTCTTTCGCAGCCTGCTCGTACTCTTCTGCTGAGATTCCCTCAGGTAACTGAATTGTGGAGGATCGAGGCCATGCGCTGATGAGCACGACGGTCAGGCAGCCGGTACAGAGTGCCAGCAGGCCGATGATCCGTCGCGGTCGTGCAAGTGCGGAGTCTGAAGGGGCGTCTTGCTCAGACATCGTACCTATTCCGAAGTGGCCTGCTGCATTTTTCGCAGAGTGGATTCAAACTGATCAGCCTGTTCATCCATGTTGCTGTTGCGACAGGTCTGCACCAGCCAGCTGAGGATCTCTGTGCGCGAGGGATCCAGCTGGAGTGCAGTCTGAGCTGCTGTCACCGCTTCCTCCAGGCGATCCAGTTGTCGCAGGCAGTCTGCGCGAATTGCATGATATCCGGGATGCCCGGGATCGAGCTGCAGGAGTGCGTCTGAGAGATCAAGAGACTGTTGCCAGCTGCCTCGGTTGTAGACGATATCCAGCAGACCTGCGAGCGAGGATTCATGAGCCTGGGGATCCTTTGCGGCTCTGGTAAAGAGCTGTTCAGCGTCGGCAGTCCTGCCGTGCTGCAGTGACAGTGCTGCCAGCGTTGCCAGCGCTACCCCATCGTTCTGGTGCAGCTGCAGAGCAGGCTGCAGCAGTTCACCAAGCTGCAGCGGACTGGGTTTCCCCTTCTTCATCAGTACAGAGAACAATCCAGTGCCGAGGGCGCGCTGGTGTTCCCAGTCGGGAAGTGGATCGCCAGCGTCCGGGAACTGAGCAAGCTGCAGATTGCCTGCGGCCGGCGGTGCCGGGGTTCCAGTCGGGCTGCGCAGAATTCTGTGATCAGTCTGGCTCACATGGGCTGCCGTATGGTTTCCGGCTGCCGGCATATGACAGTCAATACAGGAATTCTGGCGGGCGTTGCGAGCGGGCAAAGATGCACTGCATTGACTGTTATTCTGGTGACAGCTGAGGCAGCGCTGGCGAAAAAAGTCGGTGCGTTCGCTGGCGTCAGGCACATCGTGAGGTTCATGGCAGCTGAGGCAACTGAGCTGCCCGTCACTTTGCTGGAAACAGCGACTGCTGCGCAGCTGAGCAGCGTGGGTGACCAGTCCGTCAGTACTTTGTGCTGAATCCACCGGATGGTCGAGGACGGACCAGACATCTGACAGGTGCATTCCCGGGCGAAAGTCAAATTCCGTGCGTCCGTGACGAAGGATGCGAGCCTCCCCTGTCAGGTGACACTGCAGGCACAGACTTTCCCGTTGCGATGCCGTGAGCGCAGAAAGTCGCACGATGGGGTCCTGCTGCGCGCTGTGGTCAGCGACGTCGCGGTGCTGAAAATCCACGTGCGGTTTTCCCGGGCCGTGACATCGTTCGCAGCCAATGGTCAGTTCATGAAAGACCGGGTCCGGGTAGCGTCCGGGACCCAGTTCGGATGTGACCGGTCGGCCAGCATGACAACTCAGGCAATCGTCAGTAATTCGGCGCCGAAACCGTCGTGGATCGTCGACACGATACCCCGGCGCCAGATCCCAGCACTGCTGCTGCGAGTACCAGTTCAGTGGCGACTGGAACAGCAGGTCTCCCTCTCGCCTCAGGTAGGCAAG
>JALRDR010000713.1 GCA_023262145.1 Planctomycetaceae bacterium
TGAAGGATGTTGGGGCATCTGCATGATGCTGGCTGCCATTGCGGCTCCGGATCATGACTCAGTTGGTTGACGGTTGAATACTCGCGCTCCTGTCACGTTCACAGTCGCCGCGATGGGAAAGTCCTTGTTGACACGTGGTGCACGTGCGTTTTCCGGCGTGTCTCATAAACTGGCAGGTGAAGCCCGACATTCTGCGGATCGCTTTGTACTGAACTCAGGCTGTATGCTGTTCTGAAATTGTCTTCAGTCAGTTGATTCGACTGCAAATTGCGTGTTCTGGAAGAAGAGCAGACTGGTGCGATACGACACTGTCATCATCGGTGCCGGGATGTCCGGTCTTTCTGCGGGCGTTCGCCTGGCCTACTACGAGAAAAAGGTGTGCATTCTGGAGCGGCACACCACGATTGGCGGTTTGAATTCGTTCTACCGTCTGCGGCGGCGTAATTACGATGTCGGTCTGCACGCGATCACAAATTACGCTGAACCCGGGACAAAACGCGGTCCGCTCAGCAAGTTGTTGCGTCAGTTGCGGATGACCTGGGAAGACTTTGATCTGCGGCCCCAACTGCGATCGTCCATTGTCTTTCCTGACTGCCGTCTGCAGTTCACGAATCACTTCAATGATTTTGTGGAGCAGATTGCGGAGTCGTTTCCGGGTCAGATTGACGGATTTCAGAAACTGGTGCAGCGGATCGCTGACCACGATGCATTGAATCTGGATCGTGCATCGGCATCAGCGCGACAGGTGGTCTCTGAGTACATTCGCGATGCCAAACTGATTGACATGATCTTTTGTCCGCTGATGTTCTACGGCAGTGCGACGCCGCACGATATGGACTTCAGCCAGTTTGTGATCATGTTTCGTTCTATTTTTCACGAAGGGTTTGGGCGTCCATTCGACGGCATTCGACTCATTCTGAAGAAGCTGGTACGTCACTTCCGTTCGCTCGGCGGAGATCTCAAACTTCGGGCTGGGGTCCGAGAGATTCGGCATCAGGCGGGGCGAGCGACCTCGGTGCTGCTTGACGACGGAACAGAGATCGAAGCGGATAACATTCTGTCGTCTGCGGGCGCGGCGGAAACGATGCGACTCATCAGTTCTGCTCAGCCAGTCCCTGAATCAGTGCCGGGGGACATCAGTTTCGTGGAGTCCATCAGTGTGATGAACGAGCAGCCAGCTGCGCTCGGGCATGACGAGACGATTGTTTTCTACTGTGATTCTCCCGAGTTTCATTATGAGCGGCCGGAGGCCCCGGTGGATCTGCGGAGCGGGATCATCTGTTCGCCAAACAATTTCGATTATTCACAGCCTCTGGAAGATGGTCGGATTCGCATTACAGCGCTTGCGAATCCGCATTACTGGATGAATCTGCCTGAGGAACAATATGTCGCCGAGAAGGACATCTGGAATCAGCGGATTATCGAGAGTGCCACAAAGCATATCCCCGATTTTCGCGGGCATGTGATTGATACAGACGTGTTTACACCGCGCACGATTCGCCGTTTTACCGGACATCTGAACGGCTGCGTTTATGGTGCTCCTGCAAAGTTTGTGAATGGGCAGACCGAACTGTCAAACTTGTTCCTGTGCGGTACTGATCAGGGGTTTCTTGGAATCGTAGGGGCGATGTTATCCGGGATTACAATCGCCAACCGCTATTTGCTGAAGTAGCTGTATCACCAGCCTGATCAGAGTGCAGCCCAATCTACTTCCTGCGAAAGGTCAGGGGATGTCTGTCGCATTGTTGTACAGATGGCAAGGGATTCGGCCGTATGCAGGCGCAGCTCTGCCAGTGCTTCTGGCGTTGGCCTGTTCCCTGGGAAGCATCCTGCAGGCTGCTGATGATCACGAGTTTTCAGCGGGTGCAGCACGGGTCCGGATTACTCCGGAGGCCGGCGCAATTGTTGGTGGCTTCCGTCCGATACCGATGACTGGTGTGCATGATCCGCTGCACGCCCGATGTCTGGTGCTGGCTGACGGGCGCACGCAACTGGCGATGGTCGTCTGTGATCTGCTCGGCGTACACCGATCTCTGGCCGACGCTGCTCGCAGAGAAGTGCAGCAGCTGACCGGGATTCCGGCATCACATGTATTGATTTCCGCCACACATACACATTCAGCGGTGAGCGCACTTGGCGACGACCGGTTTGCTCACTATCAGCAACTGGACGACTATCAGCGACTCGTGGTTGAAC
>JALRDR010000197.1 GCA_023262145.1 Planctomycetaceae bacterium
CTGCGCGCCATCAATGCAGCTCCGGCAGAAACGTCACCACCGCTGCAGAAGTGGGTGCGACTGCTGCCGGAACGAGAAGGCAGTCTGCCAATTGATGACGCTGACGGAGGGTGTGACTGCGACCCGCCGGTGCCCAGCAGACGCGTCTGGACGCGCCAGCACCCCGCCATTGAGATTCAGGCTGCAGATGCCATTACGGACAATGACGAAGCGTTTCGTCTCATGCGGGAACGCGGCATTCGCAATGTCATCGTCATGGGGGTGCATACCAACATGTGTGTGCTGGGTCGCCCATTTTCCATCCGACAGATGGTTCTGCAGGGCCAGAATGTTGTCCTGGTACGCGATCTGACCGACACAATGTATAACCCTGCTCGCGCCCCGTTTGTATCTCACTTCAGCGGCAATGATCTGGTTACGGAACACATCGAGCAGTACTGGTGCCCGAGTATCACCAGTACAGATCTTTGCGGAGAAGCACCGTTCCAGTTCCGTGACGACAAACGGCCGCATCTGGTGGTCGTTGTTTCGGAACCCGAATACGAAACCGAACAATCGCTGACGGAATTTCGTCAGGAACTGCTGCAGCGGTACCGTGTAAGCATGGTGTATGGCGACAGCAATGACGGTAGCGTGCTGCCCGGAGCAGACGTCATTACAACTGCAGATCTGCTTCTGCTGAGTGTTCGGCGGCGGACGCTCAAGCCGCAACAATTGCAGCTGTTCCGCGATTTCGTCTCCGCCGGGAAACCTGTGATCGGCATTCGCACGTCCAGCCACCCGTTTCATCTGCGCAATCAGTCACCGCCGGAAGGCCGCGCTGACTGGCCGGAATTCGACCTGCAGGTCAACGGCGGACAGTACACAAACCACCATGGCAATGGCCCGATCACCCAACTCGAGCCCGCTGCAGGAAAGGAACAGCACCCGCTCCTGAAGGGCATCAACCTGAACGATCTGACGGGGCAAGGTTCTCTTTACAAGGTGCGTCCACTGGCCGATTCAACGACTCCAGTGCTGATTGGCAGTATTCCGAATCAGGAATCGGAACCAGTCGCGTGGATCAATCGCCGCGCAGATGGCGGACACACCTTTTACACGTCTCTGGGCCATCGCGGTGACTTTGCCCAGCCGGGGTTTCGCCAGCTCCTGCTGAATGCCTGCGACTGGCTGCTGCAACAGGAGTGAACACCTGCAGAACCAGCTGGTATACCCGGCGTCAGCTGGTCATCTCTTCGGCATTCTGCAGGAGCGGTGCAAAGAAACGCCTGTAGCCACCACCACGCAGACTGCCCGTAACAATCAGTGTTCCGGAATACTCCGTATCGGGATTCCAGGTCCCGCTGGTGATTTCAAGGTAATCGCTGACGATTGCACGACCTCGCACGACCTGCAGCGGCGATTCAGCTGCCCAGATGGCATGTCCTGATGATGTCTCAACCACCACAAATCTGATGTGATCGTTTGTCCTGAGTCCCATCAGCAGACCGGTGATTGCGATTTCGTCGTCCTGATCGCGACGCCGGAGCCCTGCATAACAGCAGAATGGCAATTCGTCCGAGCGACGTACTCGGGCCAGCAATAATGGCACAAGCAACGTCTCTCCCAACACCATTTCCCGATCGAGTCGCAATTCTGAAATCTGCTCGCGATATGCCTCGTCCAGAATCGCAAATGTCTCAGCCGGGGTTCTGCGATACCACGCTGCAGCATCGGAAAAGGCAGTCTCTGCCACTTCCGTATAATCGCCCATCCTTGCCACGGCACGCGCAAGGTCACGCAGCAGTCTCTCGACAATGTCGGAGTCAGGATTCAGATCCGGCAACGACCACTCGTCGACGCTTCCGCCGTCCCGCTGCAACTGCACCCGCATTTCCGGAGTCAGGCTGCGATTCAGTTCAAACAACAACAGCTCCCGTCGAATCTGCTCATCCGACTCACTGCAGACACGGCCGCGGAAGAAGTACAGAAATGCAACCGCTTCACGCAACTGTTCTGTCGCTGATTTCTGTGGCATGTGACTGGCCGGATTGATTCGCAACCTGACCCCCAGCCGATCTTCCACATCAGTTCGCCATACGGCCAGCGCGGAAGCATCATCCTGCGTGCAGTATTCATTCACAAATCGCTCCAGCATCGCGGCAGTCCCTTCGCGCTGCTCTGCGTCCAGCAACTCGGGAGACAGGTCCGGGATCGCTCGGAGCTGTCGAGTGGCAAGGCTGCGATACAGATAGATACGATCGTATTCGCTGAGCAATGGGAATGCGGTGAGCTTCTTCAGGCCCGCCCGCAGCCTCAACTCTGAATCCTCCAGCGTTACGATCAGCCGCACCAGTTCGGTTGCCTGAGCCCATGCGGGATCCCGCTGACGGAAACCCGGACCAAAAACGGAGGCAGCCTCCAGTGCAACAAGGGAAATCAGCTGCTGCAGCATTGCGACTGCATGTCGATCCACTGCCCCCTGAACCAGTCGCTGAGTTCCACGGCGACCCAGCTCTGTGGCCAGCCACCAGGCACCCACAGAAATCGGGCTGATGGCAGTCACCAGACGGCCAGCGTAAATTCCGCGGGAGATTGTCTTCATCCAGGGAGCAGCTGCCTGATAAACATCAAAGGCAACGACTCCACGCCGGATCCAGCGATAAACTGCACTGACACTCATCGTCTCAACAGGGACGGGAAGCTGTTCCAGCAGAACAAGAAACTGCAGGCACACCCGACCGGCGGCGCGCCCCGCCTGCTCAATACTCACATCGCGGAGCGGATCTGCGACATCCGGCTGGTACACTCGACCAACCGCACGCACCAGTTCCAGAACTTCCTCACGAATCATCGGCAGCGAGACGCTGCCATTCACCACGTACCCGTTGGAGCGAACTTTCTCATAAACACGCTCCGCCTGCTGCTCAATGATTCTCCGTACCTCACGATCCTGATGCACAAGCCTGCGGCCAGCTGACTGACTCAGCGCTGGCTCGTCCGGCGACGGGTATTCCATGAACTCCTGATTCCGCATTCGCAACTGGCTGAGACCACGTTCCTGCTCTGCCAGCGCAACAGCACGGTCTTCTATTTCCTGCAGCAGTTCAGCACTGCGGCAACGCAGGGCAAATTCCTCTGGCGGAAGCAGGAGCAACTCGAGCATCCCCGGAGCCCGCTGGTCTCCATTCTGCTCGCGTTTCCGTAACAGCCTGATCAGCAATGATTTCCATGGCAGGAAACATGGCAACAGGCTGAGCAGCAGCAACACCAGCTTCCACGAATTCTGGTCTGCCACAATGCCTGAGACAATACTGATCAGCACCGCAGAACAAAGCGGTGGTCCAAATCTGATCAGGCTCCTGATCCAGCTCACCAGAGTATCTCCCGGAGCAGTGTTGAGACGAAAAGTCAGCTCATTTGAACGACAGCACAGCCGTCACAGGGAAGTGATCTGACGGAAAACGATTCCCATCATGTGTCTGGTCAATTGCCGCCGAGACAGTAGCGAAATGCGGACT
Organism: Planctomycetaceae bacterium; assembly: GCA_023262145.1. Taxonomy (GTDB): domain Bacteria; phylum Planctomycetota; class Planctomycetia; order Planctomycetales; family Planctomycetaceae; genus SXXK01. The sequence continues at coordinate 3,501 of JALRDR010000197.1, forward strand.
GCAGAGAATCCAGTCGATCCGTGCCGCACCAGGGATACCACCAAAACCATGAAATGTTCCCGCAGTTGTCCCCTCAGGATGGTGGACCTGCAGAAAAGTATCTCGCAGGCCCGATGCATTCACCAGTGAATTCCAGGCATCCGAACCTTCGCCGCAGTTGAAATCTCCTGTCAATATGATCGCCGACTGTTCAGCCAGACTGCCGAGCCGTCGACTCAGCAGCAAACCCGACTCTGCACGCGCCCGAACGCCACGATGGTCGAAATGCGTGTTGGCAAACAACACCTTTCGGCCCTCGCCACGACGGTCACATAACTGAACCCAGGTGCAGACCCTTGGAAGTGAGGAATCCCAGCTCTTTGTATACTTCTGGTCAGGTGTCTCGCTGAGCCAGAACTGCCCGCTGCGCAACGCTTCAAACCGATCCTTAAGTATCAGTAATCCGCACTGTTCTCCATTCGCGGATTCATCCCGAGACCAGCCCAGGTACATGTATTCAGGTAACTGCTGCTGCAGATACTCAACCTGCAATGGCTGCACTTCCTGCATCCCCAGAATCTCCGGGTGAAAACCGCGGATTGTCCTCACCACCAGTTCTCTGCGGAAAGGCCATGAATCATCGCCGTCATTGGCAGTCCCGTAGCGAAGATTGAAGCTCATGACACGAATCTGATCCGTGTCTGCAGCAAACGTGGCCTGACCCGCACACCACAACAACACCAGAATCCCACAACACCTTCGTGTCAGTCGATAGCGACGCATACCTGCAGACTCTCCAGAGAATGCCAGATGAACTCGGATAGGCAGAGCCGGATTTGTCCTCTGCTGTGCCGCAATTACCCATCAATCGACGCAGCGCGCCAATGCTGACGCGTTCGCAAGCATAAAAAAAAGGGGGAACCGCACAGATCCCCCCTTCCCTGGAACCAATGATCAGCATCCGAGCATCACTCGGGTAGCCGTGCTGAAGACACAACCGGATAAGATCCGGTGCACGCCCTCATGAATTCAACCAGATCCACCTTCTGGACTGCAGTCAGCTTCAACGGCACAATCTTCTCACTCAGCCAGTGATTCTTGTTGCCACCTTTCACGTAGTGCTCAACGACTTCTTCAAGGCTGACAAGACTGCCGTCGTGCATGTAGGGGGCGGAAAACACCACGTTTCGAATTGTTGGTGTCTTGAATGCCCCCTTGTCCTTTTCCACACCGGTCACAACGAACCGTCCCAGATCAGGCTCCTGCGCAGCCATGCCAATGCCCAGGTTGTGGTACTGCTCGTCCGCCAGGTTCGCACCAACGTGGCAGGCACTGCAGCCAACTTCCTTGCTGAAGAACAACTCCATTCCGCGAAGCGCACTGGCGGACATGGGATTGCTGGCCACATTGGCCTTCGCACTCTCATAGCTTCCGCGAAGCTCTTCGTCGTCCTCCAGCAGATCCTGCAGATCATCAGCATCCAGCGCTGCAAAACGAGACCATGCCTCCTGATAATCGTACGCAGATGGTCCTGTGACCAGAGCACGCTCGAATGCAGCAATCGCCCGGCCAACATTGTCGATCGTCACACCGTCAGCAAAGATCTTGCTGAACTGCATCTCATACCCGGGAATTCCCTTCAGTGTTGCAACTGCCGCTTCATGCGTATTCCCCATTTCAATCGGATTCTGAATCGGCCCAACAGCCTGCTCTTCCAGAGAACCAGCACGCCCATCCCAGAATTGCAGGTCACTCAGAATTCGGTTGTAGCTGACGGGTGAATTTCGGCCCCCTTTCTGAGATTCAATCCCGACCCCGGTGGCGGTGTGGCGGGAAAAACCTTCCTGAGGATGGTGACAGGAAGCACAGCTTACCGTGTTGTTTGCTGAGAGTCGTGTGTCGAAATACAGCTGTCGCCCCAGCTCAATCTTTGCTCGCGTCAACGGATTGGCGGCAAGACCCTTTACCTGAGATTCCCCCAAAGCCAGCCCCTGCGGAAGAGCCACCTCGAGCACCTCGTGATTCGCCGGATTCGCCAGCCAGGCACTGATCTCTGCAGTAGTCAGAGCTCCCGTTCCCGGAATTCCTGCAGTCAGAGAATCATCCAGACCCAGCACGACACGCTCGGCAGCCGCAGCGGAATTTGCGGCCGATGCAACCAACACACAAACACCCAGAATCGCCAATTGCTTAAATCTCATCACATCCCTCTTCTAGTCACAGGATCAACGCTCTTCAGGGAAAAACTTCACAGTACAGGCTGTTCGCTGCACTTCAGAAAAAGCGCATTGGAGCAGGGAAAAACACGCAAAACACCGGTGCTGCCGACTGCCATGAACCAAATGCCGCGGCGGGTCTTCACCTTCACTCCCAATGATTCTAGATCACCAGGTCTCGGCGTCCACTCTGCACCCCGATTCTCGAACAACATCCGCCGGCAAAACTGAGCAATCCTGAAAAGCTGACCAGAATGCCCACTTCTTACAGAGTATCAAGAGGAGCTGAGGTTGGCTGCAGACGACGTGTTGGGCAGGCACTTTGTGCTAATGAATGGGG
>JALRDR010000789.1 GCA_023262145.1 Planctomycetaceae bacterium
AGCACCCCGGGCTGAAATAACTCCCGCACCGACTCCTCGTCGGAACCCTGCAGCTGATACATCCGCGAAAACTCCGGATGAGTGTCGAAGTTAATGTCCTGCCACCCCAGCGATGCCACCAGACGATGCAGAAATCCTTCCGGCTCCAGCGAAAATGAAGGCAGCCGCAACTCATCACTCTCCATCAGAAACACCGTGTACCGACGGGTATTCGAGTTCTTTCCGCTGCTTGAAGTGTACTGATAGTCGAAGATTGCTGTCATCGTACTCGCCGATTGACCACGCAGCAGGTTATCCAGCCTGCGTGACCGCCCAGTCGACATCAGCTTGAAACTGCTCAGACGATCCTGCAGCTCACGGTCTCCCCCGGACTGAAATTCCAACCCCAGCTCCGCGGCCAGTGCTTCAAGATCTGTTCGACGACGCTTCTCACCAATGATCCGGATCACAAATGAAATGATGGCGAGTGCAACCATCACGAAAATCATGTACCGCAGATCCATATGACTCGTCCTTTCACCGTTGACAAACCGTGCCGTCGAATCCTTTTCCTGGTGCCCGCTGAACCTCCGCAAAACAGGCCATGCATCAGAATCCGCCTTCTGCCAGCAGAATCCATCGTGCCCTGACCATGACTACGTGATTATTGTCGATGCATCAACTCTGATTCAGCTGTCGCTGTGCGGGTGGCATCCCTGCCTGCAGCAGGTTAGCATCTGCTGCAGGATCAACTCTTTCTGCGTTCTTCAGCTTCGCTCCAGCCCTGAACAGGACTCCCACCATGTCGCAGACCCGTCGTGGTTTCGTGAAATCTGCCAGCCTCGCTGCTCTCGCATCTGCTGCATCACCTTACTGGTTCGCCCCCAGCTCACTGGCTGCACCGTTTCGCAGTCCCAATGAACGCCCGATCCTGGGATGCATCGGCACAGGTTCCCGCTGGGGTGCCGTGGGTCCGGCAGCAATGAATTTCAGCGACTGCGCTGCCGTCTGTGATGTCGATGCCAACCATGCCGGACGTGGCCGAGAAGTGGCTCTGAAGAAACAAAGTCAGCCCGCTGCCGAACGCACCGTGGATGTCTATGAAGACTACCGCAAAATCCTTGACCGCCCGGAAATTGACGTGGTGACCATTGTCACCCCCGATCACTGGCATTCCAAAATCGCCATCGAAGCCATGCGGGCCGGGAAGGATGTCTACTGCGAAAAACCACTCACCCTGACCATCGAAGAGGGCAAGCAGATTCGCAAGGTTCTGGAAGAAACCGGTCGCGTCTTCCAGGTCGGTACACAGCAGCGCAGTGAGATGGGTCTGCGGTTCCTGCATGCCGTGGCGATGGTTCGCGAAGGCCGCATCGGTGAACTGCAGACCGTTACCGTTGCGATCGGTGGTGCACCTTCCAGCGGTGAAATCCCCGTCGTCGACGTTCCCGCCGGACTCAACTGGGAAAAATGGCTGGGACAGGCTCCGCTCACCGAATACCGCCACAAAGGAAATGGCCGCGGGAATTCTCGCTGCCACTACGAATTCCGCTGGTGGTATGAATACTCCGGGGGCAAGATGACCGACTGGGGTGCTCACCACGTTGACATTGCTGCCTGGGCCTTCGATCTGTCCGACACCGGACCGGTCAAGGTCGAACCCGTCATGGCTGAACATCCCGTGCCTCTGAAAGACGGCATGCCCACCGATCCCTCGCAGTACAACACGGCCACAAAATTCCATGTCACCGCCACCTTCGAAAATGGCGCAGTCCTGCATATCCGTGATCGAGCTCAGGATCTGGGCTTCGACAACGGCCTGATGCTGGAGGGCAGTGAAGGCCGCATCTTCGTCAACCGTGGCAAACTGACCGGGACTGCCGTGGATGACCTGAAACAGAACCCGCTCAAGGAAGAAACACTGACCGCCCTGTACAAGGGCAAGCAGCCGGGCAACCACATGAAGAACTTCTTTGAGTGCATCGGAGATCGCACACAGCCGATCAGCGATGTGCATACGCATCATCGAGCCATGACCGTGTGCCACCTGTCAAATATTGCGATTCGTCTGAATCGAACGCTGGAATGGAATCCCCAGACCGAACAGATCGTTAACGACCCGGAAGCGGCGCTCTGGCAGGCCCGCGAACAACGCAAGGGCTACGAAATCGAAGCCTGAACAGTGCAGGGCAGCCGCAGTGCCGAGACGCAGTGCCGGGTGAACACAGAGCAGGGTCGATCCGGTCTTCCGGATCGATGTGTTCGTGCCATGTGATCTGCCCCAAAAGTTTGTACCAGCGTTATGAGAGTTCGGGTTAGGTAAATTGATCAGCAGTGTGCCACTGGAGTGGAGGAGAATGCTGCAGCGCAGCGGAAGTCTTCTCCGGAGCGGAAGTGGCACACTGCGTCGCGAATTCGGCCGGAGTCATCCCCCCGAGTGAACTGTGTGGACGGCGTTGGTTATACATCAGCCTCCAGGCGCTAATCACAGTGATTGCTTCATTCAAAGTCGTGAACTCTTCGCAGGCCAGACACTCGTCGCGGAGACGACTGTGGAAGCTTTCCACGAAACCGTTCTCCCAAGGGGAGCCTGGCTCGATGTAGGACGTTCCGACATCCACACGGCTCAGGAAACTCCTCAAGCTCTTTGCAATGAACTCCGGGCCATTGTCACTGCGAATGAACTCAGGAACCCCGCGGATCGCAAGCAGGTCGACCAGCACGCCAATGACATCCTCACTCGTGATTCTGCGATTTACCTCCAGAGCTATGCATTCTCGAGTGTACTCGTCGATGATTGACAGAATCTTCAACGGACGGCCATTGACTGTTCGGTCGAAGATGAAGTCCAACGACCAGACCTGATTCATCCGTTCCGATCTTCGGCGAACGACCCCGCCGTTCGAATCGCCTAATCGGCGGCGTTTTCGCTTCCTTCCAGGCACTTTCAAACTCTCCTGTCTCCAAAGCCGATAGATCCGTTTGAAGTTGACAAACCAGCCCTCACCCCGCAGTAGCCGAGTGATCTGACGATAGCCACAGCGAGGAAACTCACGAACCAACTCAAGGATTCGAGCGATGAGCAGCGGTTCATCATCCTTCGTCCGGGCCTCGTACCGTTGGGTACTCCGGGGCTGATCTAACACGGCACAAGCCCGACGTTCCGACACATCGCATGTCGACCGAACATGCGAAACTGCTTCGCGTCGTCTCGCCGGGCTCAGTAGTTTCCCTCCAGTGCCTCTTTGAGGATCCGCTTGTCCAGCTCGGCTTCAGCCAGCAGTTCCTTAAGGCGACGATTCTCGAGCTCCAGCTCCTTCAATCGCTTCGCTTCGTCTGACTTCATGCCGCCGTACTGCTTCCTCAAACGCATCCACGTTGATTCCTTCACCTCAAGCTTCTGCAGAACTTCCCCCAGCGGCCTGCCCGCGGACAGTAGTGCTTCACCCTCCTGAAGCAGCTTCACGATCTGTTCCGGCCTGCGACGTCGTCGTTTCATCTTCAAAGTCTCCTTGACCTTCTCAGGTCGCTGAGACTCTCATAACACATGGATCAGATTTTGGGGAGCACGCCAACCCCACTGTCACCAAATCTGCGGGCCCACGTCGAGCGATTCATTCAGACGCTGAAGTTCGAGTGCCTGAATAAGTTTGTGATCGTGGCCGAAAAACATCTTGACCATGTGTGCCGAGTCTGGAGTCGGCATTACAACGAGGAACGACCGCATTCTTCCCGCGATCACCTGCCACCAGACTTCACGGCACCTCCTGAAGAAGCAACGACCGTTCGTCTGAACGACATCGTCTGCACAACAAAACTCGGCGGCATCATCCATTCCTACTCCCGCCGAGCCGCATAAAGTCGCCGCGTCCCAGTTCACATTCTGAACTCGACTGCGCCCAACGTCCGCGCCGACTGTGATTTTCGACCGCTATTCGCCTCCGAAACCTCACATCGACT